>JAGRAK010000046.1 GCA_020434645.1 Bdellovibrionales bacterium
GGGACTGTCATTACTAAAATGGATGGTTCAAGTAAGGCCGGGGTGGCGCTTGGAGTGGTTCATGAGCTCAATGTGCCTATTGTCTACGTCGGTATCGGTGAGTCAATTGAGGATTTACGAGAGTTCAATGCTGATAGTTTTATTGAGGCTATAATATGATCGCACATCACTCGATACTTATTTTAATTATTGGTGGCACTGCTTTTTTCTTATTCGGAATGAGTATAGCCAGTGACAATTTGCAAAGCTTAGCCGCAAATCGAGTTCGAGATGTGATTGCAAAACTTTCGACCAAGCCAACACTGGCCGTATTCGCCGGGATTGTTATAACTGTCATTATGCAAAGTTCAGGAGCCGTGACATCTATGCTCGTTGGGCTTGGCACCGCCGGAGTGATTACACTGCCTCAGGTGATGGGTATCATCTTAGGTACCGGTGTCGGTACAACCATTACGACTCAGCTTCTTAGTTTAAATATTGCAGAGTGGGGGCTCCCCATTTTTGCTTTTGCATTTCTAGTTCATTTCATGACCCATCGAAAAACACTGAGTCGCGTGATGCAGGCTCTTATGGGCTTCGGGCTTATGTTTTGGGGTCTTGAGGTGATTGGCATTGGGACAGCTGATCTTAAAAATGTTGAAATATTCACTTCATCTTTAGATTATTTACGGGCAAATCCTCTTGCTATGATTGCGATCACGGCTATTTTCACAGCGTTTGTTCATAGTAGTGCAGCTGTTGTGGGTATAGCGATGGCTATGGCCACTTCAAACTTGATCAATCTGACAGATGCTTTCTATTGGGTTTATGGGGCTAACATCGGCACTACGGCAACGGCCTTAATGGCGGCCGCTGGTGGTAATACTGTAGGCAAGCAGGTGGCATGGTCTCATTGTTTACATAAGGTCGTCATGGTTGGAATTTTTTATTTTCTAACACCTTATGCTGCTGAACTCATCATGACGGGAACGCCAGCTCGAGATGTTGCCAACGCCCATTTGTTTTTCAATATAACGGGCACGATTTTATTTTTTCCATTCATCAAGCAGGGCGCGGCTTTAATTGAAAAAATATTTCCGCCGTCAGCAAGTGAAAAAGATTTTTCTGTTAAATATTTAGGGCGAATGAATTTTGAATCACCCAATGTGGTTTTGGCTCATGCTGAGCGTGAATGTTTGCGAATGGCTGATATTGTCATCTCTATGATCAAAGACTCGATTTTAATTTTAAAAAATGAAAATATCGATTTAGCTGACGATTTGAGAACTCGAGACAATCAAGTGGATATGCTCAATCGCGAGATCAGTTTGTACATCACTAAATACACTGATCAAAATGATGGGGCTCTTAATAAAGAAATGATACGTCTGTTCGGGTTTGCAGCTGATTTAGAAAGTGCTGCAGACGTAATTGACAATTCAATACTGGAGCTCGCTCGAAAAAAACATTCATTAAAACTTGATTTTAGTAATGAGGGCTGGTCAGAAATTATAAGTTTGCATGATGCTATGATTGAAGTGGCCGCTCTTTCAGTGAGTTGCTTTCAAACTCAAAGTAAAGATTTGGCCGCAAAAGTCGTCTTTAAAAAGCGTGTGATTCGTAAAATGGAGAAAACTATGCGCGAAGCTCACATAGAGCGACTTGTTCAAGGTAAGGCGGAGACTATAAACACCAGCTCCATTCATCTTGATGTTTTAAGTGATTATCGTCGTGTAGTCGGTCTACTTTCAAACCACGTTTATACGTTTTTACGTGGCGCAGACAATTTCAATCGTCCGCGCGGAGATTAATTACGGATACATTCCGAAATCAGAATTCGAGGGAGGAGTATCTTGGCAAGCCGTGGTGGCGATCCATGCTTGTTGGCATGAGCGTATCCAATGTTTTGAAGTGCCTCTTCCTCTATCTGAACGACATGTTACGCCATTACTGCGAACCCAGTCTGTGCAGATGGACTTCATTAGGTTGGGGTTAATTTTTGTATCAACACAAATATTTTCAGAGTCGCATGGAGTCCGATTGTAATCAGGAGGGCGACAAATACGAGCAGAATCTGTACATGTGCGCACCCATCTAAATGCCGTATCTCCGTTGAAAACGCATGTTGTTCCGTGAACTCTCTTCCATTCTGAGCAATGATTGGTTGCAGCAAAAGATGAGCTAGCGGCTGCGAGCATTAGAAGTGATAAGACATATTTCATAATTAATCCCCCCGAATCGATATGAACTGATTGTTACCTCTAAACAGTGAGAGCTGTCTATGACCAGACGCATTATAAGTGCTAGGGTTAGGACTAAATTGACCCCAATGTCTCTTTAAGATAATCCTAATGTATATAAGAACTTAGCGCCATATAGGGTGGCGTAGTTCAGAGTTAAATTAATTTAGAAATAAGATAATTTATCTGCCTATGTAGGGTTAGATAAATAAATAAAAGACAACTGAGGTTAATAACGTGCAGGAAGCAGCGAAAAAAGTATACGAAGTACAAGTCGCTGGGCTTTCTTTAAAGTTACGTTCGTCACATGACGCTCAAACTGTTTCAGATTTGATCAATTTAGTAGACCAAAAAGTGAAAGAGGCAATGGCCGCCAATTCTTCGGCGTCATTTCAAAATGCACTCATACTTGCGACACTGAATATAGCGGAGGAGCTTGTGCTTCTAAAAAAGACCGCGAGCAGTGAGCTGGGTAAGGTTGAGCAGCGTGCTCGAGTTATACTAGATCGAATCGAAGAGGTTTCGCCTACGACGAACTAAAGCCAGTGGTTGTCTTGACTTGATTGCAGGTGAAGACATGGTAAGTGATAAAAAAAATAGCGAAGATAATAATCTAGCAAAAAAAGAACTTCGAGTTCGCTATAAAGAGGCATCTAAGGCTTATCTTCAATCTCCATCTATTAGTTCTGCTATTGTTGAAAACTTAATAAAAATACTGCCGCAGAATTGCACTATAGGTGCGTTTCGTCATTTATCAGATGAGCCTTGTTTAGACAGTCTTTTTGACAATACTGATTTTCGTTTTGCCTTCCCTCGGCTGAGTCAGAATCAGATGTGTTTTTATGTTCCGAATGTAAATAGTGATTTTGAGATGAATGAGTTCGGTATAAGTGAACCAGTTCCTGAGTCATCAGAGGTGATTGAGGCTGCTGATTTGCAGGCTATAATTGTACCGGCTTTAGCTTACGACAGAAAGTTAAGCCGTCTTGGGCGTGGTAAAGGTTATTACGATCGGTTTCTGTCTCAATATAATGGATTAAAAATAGGTGTTTGTTCGGTGGTGCAGGTGTCAAATGTTGACCTGCCGGTAGACACTCATGATGTGGCAATGGATGTCGTGGTGACAGATCAGTTTTTGTTACGTCGATTCGATGCTTAAAAGGAAGTAACATGGAAAACTCGGGGATATTCATATTAATAGCGTTTGTTGTGGGGACTGTAGTGGGGTTTATTTCTCTCTACATTTATAAGCAACTTCAAGATAGTAAAGTTAAAGGTGATGCTTCAAAAGAAGCAGAGCGTATTATTGGGCGAGCAAAAAGCCAGGCCAGTAAAATTGAGCGTGAGGCTACATCTAAGGCTCAAGAGTTTGAAAGTCGTGCGAGACGAAATGTCGAAAACGACATACGAAAAGAAAAGCAAAAAATGCAGTCTCTCGAAAACTCTTTGAAGCAAAAAGATCAGCGTCTTGATGGTGAATATAAACGCAAAGAAGATATATTAAATTCTAAAATTCAAAGTTTAGATGACCGTCATGAAAAATTAAAAATTCAAGAGACAAGACTAGACGATTTAGAAAAACAAACAAATCAGGCGATGCATGAGATTCGAGCTAAGCTTGAAAATATTGCGGGTATGACCACTGAGCAGGCTAAATCTGAACTGCGAGCGGCACTTGAACAAGAGGCTCGAAAAGAGATCGGGCCAGAGCTTGTTAAAATTGAAGAAGAGGCAAGGCGTGAAGCTGACCAGAAGGCCAAGAAGATTTTATCTGTAGCTGTGTCACGCTATGCAAATGAAGTGGCGACCGAGAGAACGGTGAGCATAGTTCCACTTACAAGTGATGAGATGAAGGGTAAGATTATTGGTCGCGAGGGTCGAAATATCCGAGCGATGGAGGCCGCATGTGGAGTGGATCTGATTATAGATGAAACGCCAGAAGCTGTGGTCATTTCAAGTTTTGACCCCGTTAGAAGACAGATTGCTAAGCTCGCATTAGAAAAGTTAATGGAGGATGGGCGTGTGCATCCGGCACGTATTGAAGAGGTTGTTGAAAAAGTAAAAGCGGATCTCTTTCAGCTTGTGAAGCAAGATGGAGAGAAAGCGGCATTTGATCTAGGGCTTGCCAGTGTTCACCCTAGTATTTTGAGTTTAATTGGCAGCATGAAGTATCGTATGATTGGGTCTCAAAATCTTTATGACCATGCGATTGAAGTGGCATTTATTTCAGGATTAATGGCCGCTGAAATTGGCGAAGATGTTTCTATCGCACGTCGAGCCGGACTTTTACACGACATCGGTCAATGTATTGATCACTCAGTAGAAGGCAGTGTGTGGCAAGTAGGGGCTGAGTTTGCTAAGCGCTATGGTGAGAGAGATATTATTGTACAGGCCATACGCTCTCAAGGGGCTCGTGAAGATGATCGATCACTTATTGGGCATATAGTATTTGCTGCCAATGCATTCTCTGAATCTCGACCAGGTGCCAATCGTCAAATGATGCAAAATTTTATTCGGCGTTTAGAAGATTTAGAGTCTGTAGCCAATAGTTTTGATGGGGTTGTGAGAACCTATGCTCTGCAGTCAGGTAAAGAAATAAGAGTTCTAGTTGAGGGCTCTAAAATTACTGATGACCAGGCTGTTATGCTCAGCCGAGATATTGCTCGAAAAATAGAACGAGAGCTCAACTACCCTGGACAAATTAAAGTGGCGGTTCTTCGAGAAACTCGAATTGTTGAGCATGCGAGATAGACATGTTTAAACTTTCGGCTGAAGAGCAGCTTTTTGAACTTAAAAAGGGAGTCGTTGATCTAGTTTCTGAAAGCGAACTCCTTGCAAAGTTAAAAGACGCTATGAAGAAGAAAAAACCACTTATTATTAAAGCTGGTTTTGACCCCTCTCGGCCGGACATTCACATTGGGCATACGGTTCTTATTAATAAGCTCAAGCAGTTTCAAGAGCTCGGTCATCATGTTGTATTTTTAATTGGTGATTTCACGGCCATGATTGGCGATCCTTCAGGTCGAAACCAAACGCGTCCAGCTCTTACGCAAGAAGAGTGTATTGAAAATGCAAAGACCTACGCCGTACAGGTTTTTAAAATTTTAGATAAAGATAAAACAGAGATTTCATATAACTCAACATGGATGAATAAATTTTCAGCACGTGATTTTATTAAACTGACCTCGCAGTACACTGTGGCGCGCATGCTTGAGCGCGATGACTTTTCTAAGCGTTATAAAGAACAAGTTCCTATATCTGTTCATGAGCTGCTTTATCCGCTCGTGCAAGGATATGATTCGGTTGCGCTGAAGTCTGATGTCGAGTTGGGTGGTACTGATCAGAGGTTTAATTTATTAGTTGGTCGTGAGTTGCAAAAATCTTACGGTGTTGCTCAGCAATGCATAATGACAACTCCCATACTTGAAGGGCTTGATGGCGTTCAAAAAATGTCAAAGAGTTTAAATAATTACATTGCAATTGATGACTCACCTAAAGAGATGTTTGGTAAAACTATGCGGCTGAGCGATGAGCTCATGATGCGATACTATGAGCTACTCACAGACATTACGGTTAGTGAACTAGCGAAGCTTAAAGAAGATGTAGCCTCAGGTGTTAAGCACCCAAGAGATGTAAAGGTAGAGCTTGCTAAAACATTTGTTGCTCGTTTTCACTCTGCAAAAGATGCAGAGCAGGCAGAAGATGAGTTCAACCGAGTGTTTGCAGCAGGGGGCATCCCTGATGACATCCCCGAAGTTTTAGTAGCGCCTGAAAGCGAAATCGGAATCATGTCTCTTTTAGTTAAAATCGGACTTGCCTCTTCAAATGGCGAGGCCAAGAGAGCTATAGAGGGTAAGGCCGTTGAGATTCGTGGTGAAAAGATCACCAACTGGAAGATGGTAGTAGCTCTTAATAGTGGAGATAGTTTTGTAATGAGAAATGGTAAAAAAAAGTATGCTAAGGTTGTTGTGAAATGAAAGTAAAATTTGTTCCACAAAATATTGAGCTTGAAATTGCACTTGATCAGACGATTAAAGAGGTGGCTGATAAAAATGGTATTTTTATTAAGTCTATTTGCAATGGGCTCCCTTCGTGCTCAGAATGTCGAATTAAAATAGTCGAAGGGGAGTACAATGTTTTGCCACCCGGTCTGAAAGAGATCAATTTATTGGGTAATGGGTATTTCATTGATCAAAGGCGACTGTCTTGCCAGGTAAAATGTTTTGGTGACGTCACTGTCGACATGACTGAGCAAATTGAGAAAGAAAAAAATATTGGCCCTCGTCGACCTCAGGGCAGCCGAAAAACTGAAGCCGAAGTGTCTCATGCCGTTGCGGGGAACTTGCTTGAGCAAGAAAATGTTTTAAATGAAATGGTTGAAGAAAAGCCGGCGAATTCTCGTGGTTCAGATCGTCAGGGTCAAAATCAAAATCGCGGACAAAACCGTGGTGGGCGTGGTGGTCAGTCGCAAGGCGGCGGTCGCGGCGGACAAAATCAAAAACGCCAAGGTCGAAATAGCAATTCGCGAGGAGCTAATCAGTCCTCTCGGAATCAGGGTAATAAAAAATAAAAACTGGTCTACATGATTGTGGCCGGAGTCTCTTAAGTATCTGATTTGGCGCCGCAGATTAAACGGCGAAACTTGAGCCGCAGCCGCAAGATTTTGTGGCGTTTGGATTTTGAAAGATAAAGCCTTTTCCGTTTAAGCCGCCTTCAAAATCAAGAGTCATGCCGAGAAGATAAAGTAGGCTTTGATCATCAATGACAACTTTAGCTCCAGCTGACTCAAAAGATTTATCTTTTTCAGAGAGAACTGTATCAAACTCCATTTTATATGAAAAACCCGAACAGCCACCGCGCTTTACTTTAACTCGCAAGAAAGCATCACTTGAGGCATTGTCTTCGGCCTTAAGCTGAATGATTTTTTTGGCTGCTGATTCAGAAACTGTGATCATGATTTAGATCATATCATATTTGGCATATAAGTCAAAATAAGGCCTATATGCTCAGGGCTTTATTTTTTTCGATCATTTTTATAATTTTAGAGGCGGCCGTGTCGAGTTCGGCCTCCGTAGTGAAGCGGCCAATGCCAAAGCGAACAGTCGCCCGAGCCAAAGCTGGAGGGAGCCCAATTGCTTCTAGGACATGAGAGGGGGCGCCTTGAGAGCAGGCTGACCCTGAACTCACAGCAAGGCCTGAGAGACCAAGTGCAAATACGTCTGCCGATAAACCTTCAAAAGAAAAACTAGCATTTGAATAGAGTCGTGCAGTTCTATGCCCATTTAGCTTCGCGCTTGAGACAGCTGACTCAACTTTTTCAATAAATTGATCGCGAAGTTTTGTTAGGCGTAGAATTTCAGTGGACATATTTTGAGTGCAAATTTCGCAAGCCTTACCAAAAGCCACAATTCCGGGGACATTCAGCGTACCAGGTCGCAATCCGCACTCTTGAGCTCCGCCAAAAAGCATGGGCTCTAATTGAATTTGGTCGCGTACATATAAAAATCCAATGCCTTTTGGAGCATAAATTTTATGACCACTAGCTGAGAGTAAGTCTATGTTCATTTCGTCTACAGAAATTAAAGTTTTGCCTAATGCTTGCGCCGCATCGACATGAAATAAAATATTTTTAGATTTTGTGAATTGGCCAATTTCTTTTATTGGGTTTAACGTGCCGATTTCATTTTGCCCCATAATAATTGAGACCAGTTTAGTATGGGGAGTGATAGCTTGAGCCACGCTCTCTGCTGAAATTTGACCAAATTGATCGGGTTTTAGGTAGGTGACTAAGCAGCCCTCTGACTCCAGCTCGCGGGCAACATCTAAAACAGCCTTATGTTCAATAAGTGTCGTGATGAGGTGAACCGGCTCGCCTCGTTTTAAATAAGGTCGAATGATGCTAAAAAGGGCAAGATTGTTGCTTTCGGTGGCGCCACTTGTCCACACGATGTTTTTAGGTTTCGCCTCTATGAGCTCACTCACTTGCTTTCGTGCTGTTTCAACAGCTTGGCTGGCCTCCCAGCCATAGGAGTGCGAATTTGAGGAGGCATTTCCGAAGGCTTCTTTGAAGTAAGGCAGCATCGCCTCTAGTACTTCGGGGTCAGTAGGAGTCGTTGCGTTATAATCTAAGTAAATTGGGCGATTCATATCCTTTAATCTGTAGCGAAAACGAGCTATATTGTCGAGTTCTTATAAAGAAGGGGCGCCCATGACGACAGATGAGTTGAGACAGATCGATTTATTTAATCCCTCAGAAGAGCATAAGATGCTTCGAGCTGCGGTTCGCGAATTTGTAGTACGCGAAGTTGAACCTCAGGCACATGAATATGATCGTAAAGAGCTTTTTAATTTACCGTTATTTCGTAAGCTTGGGGAGATGGGGCTTCACGGCATTACAATTTCTAGTGAATATGGTGGCTCTGACATGGATGCGGTGTCAGCTGTTATTGCGCATGAGGAGCTCTCTTGGTCTGACCCTGGGTTTTGTTTGGCTTATTTGGCTCATGCCATGCTTTGCGTAAATAATTTTGCCCAAAACGGCGAAGAAGCTCAAAAAAAACGTATTCTACCAAAGCTCTGCTCAGGCGAGTGGGTCGGCGCGATGGCCATGTCAGAACCCCATGTGGGCACAGATGTTCTCGGTATGCTCACAACGGCAGTTGCTGATGGGGATCATTATATTTTAAATGGTCGAAAAATGTGGATCACCAATGGCACGATTGATGAGAAGGGGACACCTGCTGATGCTGTTTTAGTTTACGCAAAAACTGGTGAAAAAAATGGGCGGGCTCAGATCTCAACATTTATGGTTGAAAAAGAACATGCCGGATACACAGTGGGGCAAAAAATAAAAGATAAGACAGGCATGCGCGCATCAAATACTGCTGAACTTGTGTTTAATGATTGTCGCGTTCCGCGCTCTGCCCTTTTAGGGAAAGAGGGTGATTCGCTTCACCATATGATGAAAAATCTTGAAATTGAACGACTGACATTAGCGGCGATGAGTATTGGTATTGCTAAGCGCTCCCTGCAAATAATGAATCAATATGCACGTGATCGTGAGGCTTTTGGTAAGCCACTGGCTTCATTTGGGCAAATTCAAAAATACATTGGTGAAAGTTATGCGGAGTACATGTCGGCAAAGACATATGTGTACGATACAGCAAGAAAGTTAGATCTCAACAAACCGGGGAACCGTCTCGATACCGATGGAGTGAAGCTCGTTGCAGCGACAATGGGAAAAAATGTAGCAGATCGAGCCATTCAAGTGATGGGTGGTTATGGATATGTGGGTGAGTACAATGTCGAGCGTTTATGGCGGGACGCTAAGCTCATTGAAATTGGTGGTGGCACTATTGAGTCTCATCAAAAAAATATCACTCGTGATTTAGCAAAAAATCCTGAGTTGATTCTCTGATAAAAGTTTCATGAAAACCGCCATTATCGCCATAGGAACAGAGGTTACCTCCGGAGAAGTTATCAACTCCAATGCGGCGTGGTTGGCAAGTCATCTTGAAGAAATGGGCTTTGAAGTTTCTCTTCATGTTGCGATTCCCGATGATCGGCAACAAATTTTGACAACTCTTGATTGGGCACAGTCTCAAGTGGATTTATTAATTACGACAGGAGGACTGGGGCCTACAACAGATGATTTTACAGCCGAAGTCATTTCTGATTGGCTGCAGGTGCCATTTCAATGGAACGAAGAAGTTTGGGTGGAGTTGCAGCAACTTTACCAAGCACGAGGGCTAAAGGTATTGGAATCCAACAAAACAAAATGCTGGTTTCCTCAAGGGGCTATATTATTAAAAAATCCTGTGGGGTCAGCTCATGGTTTTTTGTTCCAGTCACAAAAAAAGAAAATTGCAGTTTTGCCAGGCCCACCTAGAGAAATCGAAGGAATATGGAAGGATTCGCTGA
>JAGRAK010000047.1 GCA_020434645.1 Bdellovibrionales bacterium
CGCCCCATATGTTTTTTCTGCAGAGTCTTTAATTTTGAGTGCCTGTCTTAAATACTCTTCAGCAGAGGCTTCATCTTGTTTTATCTTTTTAGCAGATTTTTTCTTTACCGGATTACCTTTAGGCGATGAGCTGGCCTTTTTTGCATTTTTAAAAAAATTATCATACCCACTCATGAAGCCACCTCATTTTTAAATCTCATAGTGACCATGTCATCTATGTTCTTCTGAATTTTCTTGTTTTTTATTTTTCTAAATTCTTCTTTTTTCTTTTCTTTCATTTTCTCAAGTACTTTGAAATCTTGCATTTTAAGTACCAATACTTCATGTTTTTCTTCTTCAATCTGCATCAATTCGCGCGCTCTTTGTCGCTCACGCGCAATAATTAATATTTGCCCCTCAATAAAAAGCTCTATGCTATTTATTTGAGAACTACAGGCTCCGCCTGCTGCCTGAATGGCTTCTATTTGCGCTCTTGAATCGTCAATAGACGCATAGAGCTTCTTAATGTGAGCCAACTGATCTCGTACAGCTTGTTGTGCTATTGAAAATTCTTTTTGGGCTAAATCTTGCTCAATTTTTCTGTGACGTAGTATTGTATCTAGGCGGAATTTAAATTTCATTTCATCGCTCCGCCAACAAGATTAAACAAATCACGCTGCGTTTCTTGATATGAACTAGATTCACTCACGTCTTGGCATAGAAACCCGTTAATTTTATCGATTAATTGAACGGCACGGTCTATTTTAGCATTCGCACCCGTCTTATAAGCTCCAATATTAATCAGATCTTCTGCATCACGGTAAATCGCGAGATTTTCGCGCACGGCTTGTGCTGATTTATACTGATTTTTATCAACTACATTTTTCATAACACGGCTCGTACTTTGCAGAATATCAATTGCTGGGAAGTGCCCGCGTTGCGCTATTTTTCTGTCTAAGACAATGTGACCATCGACTATTGAACGCACAGAGTCTGCAATAGGGTCGTCCATATCATCACCCTCTACCAGAACAGAATACAAACCTGTAATGCTGCCAGATCCAGTAAAATTACCAGCGCGCTCTAATAATTTTGGCAAGCTAGAAAAAACACTTGGGGTATACCCCTTAGATGCTGGCGGCTCTCCTGCACTGAGGCCGATCTCTCTTTGCGCCATTGCAAATCGAGTAACAGAATCCATCATCAACAATACATCTTTGCCTTGCTGTGCAAAGTATTCAGCTATTGCTGTTGCGAGATAAGCTCCACGCATTCGCACAAGTGGACTTTGATCAGATGTTACGGCCACCACCACTGAACGTTGCAAACCCTCTTCGCCTAGTGAGTACTCAACGAATTCTTTTACTTCACGTCCCCGCTCACCAATTAAGGCAATCACATTCACATCTGCACTAGTTTGTTTTGCCATTTGACCCAGCAGCACAGATTTACCCACACCTGAACCCGCCATAATTGCCATCCGCTGCCCAGTTCCAACCGTGAGTAAGCCGTCTATAGCACGAACGCCTACGCTGAGAGGCTTTTTGATAATCTCACGGCTCAGAGGCGCTTCAGCTTCTGAGTATAATGCAATTTCGTCTGTGTGATTAAGTGTCCCGAGGTCATCTATAGGTGCGCCAAGACCATTGATCACGCGGCCTAATAAATCAGAACTAACACCAATTGTTGCTCGAGATTTTTGAAGCACAATTTTTGAGCCAAGCCCAATGCCTTGCATCTGCCCAAGTGACATCAAAAGTACTTCTTGCCCTTTGAACCCAACAACTTCAGCAGCTGCCGAATGAGTGCCAGATAGAGTGAAAATTTCACAAATACTCCCCAAACTACAACCGGGGACATAGCCTCTTATAATGAGGCCAGAAACACCAATAACTTTACCAATTTCTTTCACGATCGAAACTTCACTGATGGCACGAGAATATCTGTCTAAATTAATTGCTGGCGTCATGGCGTAGTTGGATCCTCTTTTTTAAGTATCGGCAGTTTACTTGTTAGCACAGCCCATGCTTTTTCTACGCGCTCAGGTATAGTGGCATCAATTTCTCCGAAATTAGTCTGAATAATTGCACCACCAGTTTCAATATCTTCACTAGAGACCAACTTCACGTTCTCAAGCCTCTCAACATCTTTAACTTTCTGCAAGCGAAGCCCCTCTATAAATGCCAAATCTTCAGGGCTTAATTTTACAATTATAGCATCTGCGCCTTGCACCTCGGTCACCAAACTATTTAATAATGCTACGACTGGTTCTTGTGAAAGCGTAATTTCGCGAATAGCGATTTTTTCTGCTATTTGAAAAATCATTTTCATAATAGCTATCTCATTTTCTTTAAAGATATTTATTTTTCTATTTTCAAGAGCTTGTAAAAAACTATCTAGTTTTTGCAAGCGGGTCTCAAGTTCTTGCCTCTTCTCTTCAAATGCAAGATTTTTACCTTCCATCATTCCGAGCTCGTATGCCTTAGCATAGGCTTGCTCTTCAATCTCTTTCAGCCGTTCAAGTACGGTTCCCTCAACTTGGGTCTCAATATTTTTTTTACGCAAAGCCTCAATGCCGGCCTGAGTTGCAACGACGTCAGCTATTTGAAAATCTGAAGATTGCTCTTGCTGAAGCGTAACAAATTCACTCGCGACCGCAGAGGTTTCAATCTTAAATGACTTTGGCTGATGCTTAAAAGCCATTTTATCAGCAGTTGATTTTTTAAAAATAGCACTCATACAACCCCAATTAAACTAGTGAGTCTTCGCTTCCGCCACGCGCAATAAGTATCTTGCCTTCGGCCTCAAGTCGTCTTGCCACGTTAACAATTTCAACTTGCGCTCCCTCGACATCAGATAAACGCGCAGGCCCCATATTAGCCAGATCATCTTTTAAGAGTGTTGCTGCACGCTGAGAGATGTTCTTAAATATTTTTAATTTGATTTCTTCATCTGCTGTTTTAAGAGCCAAAATAAGCTTATTGTTTGGAACTTCTTTAAGGAGTGTTTGAATCCCTTTGTCATCAATCTTAATAATATCTTCAAAGACAAACATCAATTTACGAATCTCTTCTGCCAAAATCGGATCTTTTTCTTCAATTCTCGACATAATTGATGTTTCTGTGTTTTTATCCATAACGTTGAGCATTTCAGCAACAGGCTGAATACCACCAAGTGATGCCTGCTCTACAGTGCCTAAAGTAGACAGCTCCATTTTCAAAACCCTATCAACCTCTGCAATGAGCTCTGGAGCCACATGATCTAGATTGGATAACCGCAAGACAACTTCAGCCTGCAATGCCTCAGGTAATCGTTTTAAAACCTCACCCTTTTTTTCAGGCTCAAGATGAGCCAAAATAACAGCGATTGTTTGCGGATGTTCGTTAATCAAGAAATTTGACAGTGATTTTGAATCTACAACTTCTAAACTTTCTAGGGTTCGTTGTGATGGCCCAGTCGTTGCCATGTGACCTAAAATACCCCGTGCTCGCTCTTCACCGACAGCATCAATAACCGTTTCTTTTTGTAGAGGACGTTCTGAAAAAATATAATCTTCAGATTCACTGATCATTTCATAAAACTCTTCTAGTACCTTCTTGGTCACTTCGACCGATACAACTCGAAATTTTTGCATTGTGCCCAGTAGTTTTCGAATATCGGCGTCATCAACATGCTTAAATAAAAGTTTAGCAGCCCCTGGTCCCAAGTAATTGAGTAGTATGGCCGACTTTTCAAAGCCACGCAGTTTTTCAAATGTTACATTTTCAGCTCTTATAATGCGTGCCATTTAGTTGTCCCTCCGCGCTACCCACATATTAAATGCAGCTGCTGACTTTTCTATATCATTCTCAATAATGCCCATAATACGTTCCTTTAGAAGCTCACTTTCAGCTTTGCTTGGGTCAATTGACTCTTCGAGTACTGGCAATGCCCCACTCATACCTGGCAGTGTATTATCTGCAGATTGCAACTCCTCAAGTTCTTCAATTGTTCGCGGCAGCATATCTTCGACTGTGTCTTGAAAAGAGTCAGTTATCCAACGCATAAATGGCCTGATCACGATAAAGAAAAAGAGTGCTAGTGAAAATCCGAGCAGAGACCACTTAAATAAGGCATGTAAAAGTTTTCTTCGCTCAAGCGTGGTCAGTAACTGCTCAGCTTCAGCAAATTCTTCTTTCTCGAATTTAATATTTTCAATTTTGACAGAATCACCGCGTTTAGCGTCAAAGCCTATGGCATTTTTAACTAGACTTTCATACTTAGCCAATTCTTCAGCCGATCGAGGCGTCCACTTCTGCGTGACCGTACCATCATCCGCTTTAACTTGCTCAGTTAAGCCATCTACAAGTACGGCTATGCTTATTTTTTCGACGTCACCTGCAGACTCCTGCACTTTGCGCACAGTCTTTGGCACAGAATAATTTGTTGTTTTTAGTTCTTTACGCACATTTTGCTGAAATCCAACCTGGCCCTGATCTCCTGCTCCTGGCAAGTTAGCACGGGCACCGGGGATACCTGTTGGGTTTGTTCTTGAGCCATCGAGCATTTCTTCTTCTGTGACTTGAGAACGAATTGCCGTTGAATCTGGGTCAACAGTTTCTTCAACAGAGGCCACGCTTCTTGGATTTAATTTCGTATTTACTCGAGCAATTACTTTACCAGCCCCCACTACTCTTGCGAGAATAGATTCAACTCGCTCTTCCATTTCACGATCTCTTTGTTTTTTCATATCGAGGAGAGCCGCCGATGCACCAGAGTCGCTTTCATAATTTTTCGATAAAACCTTACCTTTTTCATCTACAACCGTAACTTTTGACGGATCTAGATTTTCAACTGCACTAGCCACGAGATGAGCAATGCCTCGCACTTGATCTTGATTTACAGTTTTGCCAGGGTGCAATTCAATAACAACCGATGCTGTAGGCTGACCACCTTCTTCAAGAAACGTTTTTTTGTTTGGCAGCGCCAATAATACTTTTGACTGCTTGATAGCCGTGAGAGTGTTAATAGCTCGCATAAGCTCGCCCTGTATAGCTCTCTGGTAATTGATTTTTTGCGCATAAGAGGTCACACCAAAATCTTGCTTCTCAAATATTTCAAGACCTAGGTTACCAACTTTGCTACTACCCAGTTCAGACATAATAGCCATCTGAGTCGCTGGCAAAAGCTCACGAGGAACAAATATTGAGTTCCCTCCGTCTCCCATTTTAAATGGAATATTTTTCTTTCTTAGATTTTCAAGCACCAATGGCATTTGTTCAGGTGCGACATTTGAAAATAAAGGCACATAATCAGTTTTAGTTACCATCACGGCAACCAGAACGAAACCAGCCACCGCAATGACTGTCGAGACCATAATCGCATTTCGCTTAACTGGCGGAAGCGCATTAAAAAACGTCTGAAACTGTACGACTAGACTTGAAAATATTTTTCCCAATTGAGCACCCCTAATATTCTATTAAACCTGCATCTTCATAATTTCTTGATACGCATCGATCATTTTGTTTCGCACTTGAGTTAATAACTTAAAAGCAATGCTCGCCTTTTCAGCGGCAATCATCACTTCTGGTATATTTTTTGTTTCGCCAGTTGCTAATTTCTGCATTTGCACATCAGCCTCGACTGATAGTTCATTCACTTTGCCCACAGCATCAGTTAGGGTGTCTGCAAAAGATTTAATTCCGTCAGCAGATGAGTCCATAGAATCAGCATTAATTTTATCATTGCGCATTTGGCTTTCTGTGTGGCCAGTTCGCAGAAGATTATTAGAATTTGAAACGGTTAAGCCATCCATGGCGCCCCTCCTGTAAATAGTTTAGCAAATACTAAATCAAATCACCACATTATCGTCCAATTTCAAGTGCCGACATTGCCATATCTTTTGATGACTGCATTGCCGAGACGTTAGCCTCGTATGATCGTGTCGCCTGAATCATATTTGTCATTTCTTCCATTAAATTAATATTGGGGTAAGCGACATAACCCTGTTCGTTTGCCTCTGGGTGATTTGGTTCATACTTTAGTAGAGGTGCTCCACGATCAACGTGAATATCTGTAACTTGTACCCTTTGCAAATTACGATCAGGCTCACTGGTTAATATTTCGCCAAAATTTCTGGTCTCAGGCATTGCTTCAAATACAACATCCTTGCGACGATATGGGCCGCCCTCTGGAGTACTTGTCGTATTTATATTGGCAATATTAGACGAAATGGTATTCATTCGCGTTCGCTGAGAAGAAAGCCCACTACTTGAAATGCGAAGCCCTGTTGAAAAATCCACTATCTACCCCCCTCAGAAACAGCATAGGCAAGGCCAGCTAACTTTTTATTTATTAACTGAATGGCGGCCTTATACATAATTGTATTTTCTGCGAGCTCTGCCATTTCTCGCTCTAAGTCGACCGTGTTGCCATCATTTGTCACCGTTACATCGGGATTTTCATAAACATCAGCTCTTACTCCTGAAATTGAATTGCCATTTACAGCAAAGTGATCTGGATCATCAACAGACATCTTACCCAAACCATTAATGTCGATAGCCCGAGACAGTGCTTTTTCAAAATCAACTTTTTTCGCCTTGTATCCTGGCGTTTCAGCGTTTGCTATATTTGATGCAGTCGTGTTCTGCTTAAGAGACCGAAAGTTAATTGAAGAACCTAAAGCATTCGTTGTTTTATCAAAAAGTGCGCTCACAGTCCCCTCCCATCTTGTACTCTTTCAATTTATTGCGAAGAGTACGAATACTAATGCCAAGCAAGTGTGCCGCTTGCGTTCTATTTTGAGCTGTGTGCTCCAACGTCTTAATAATCAAAAGTCGCTCAGCCTTTTCGACAGTCATGCCCGCACAGATTTCATTGCTGTCTAGGTTTTCGCTATAATTCTCAATGAGTATGTCTTCAGCAGTAAGCACTGAGTTCTTCGATAAGAGAACAGAGCGCTCCATCACATTTTGTAATTCGCGAATATTACCCGGCCATTTCCATTTTTTCAGTTTCACTCTGCAGTCATCTGACAGAGACTTAGCTTGAATTCCATTTTGAGCACATGACAAATCCATAAAAAACTGACTCAAAAGCTCAATATCACGAATTCTTTCGCGCAGAGGTGGAATTTCTAAAGGTATTACGTTCAGACGATAAAACAGATCTTCTCTAAATTGATTATTTTGCACCATTTCGAATAGATTTTTATTTGAAGCGGCTATAATACGAACATCAATCTTAATCGGTTTTAAACCGCCCACTCGCTCAATTTCGCCCTCTTGTACAACTCTTAGAATTTTAGACTGAAGATTAAGTGGTAATTCAGAAATTTCATCTAGCAAAAAGGTGCTTTGGTGTGCCAATTCAAATTTGCCAAGCTTTCTAGAGTCTGCTCCTGTAAAAGCACCTCGCTCATAACCAAATAGTTCGCTTTCTAGTAAACCCTCAGGGACGGCGGCACAATTCAACGCTACAAAATCGCGGCCCGATCGATTGCTTTTTGCATGTATATACTGAGCTAAAAGCTCTTTACCCGTTCCACTTTCACCATGTATCAATACACTCGCTCTACTTGTGGCCACATTTTCTGCCACTTGCAAAACTTGCTGCATTTTAGGGTCTGCTGTGTGTATAACCTTACTCATAGTATTCCCTTCACTTTAAATCCTGGGCTGCTGGTATACGATCAATATATTTTTTATATGCATCTTGCCACTCGGCTTGGTTGAGTTTTTCAGATGCTAATTTTTTATAAAATGAACCGGTGTCGTCATTCAGAGCGCTCCAAATCTTTTCAGCCCCTCTCAGATCGCCTTCTTCAAAAAGAATTTTGCCGGCTGTGTAACGAGCCGATGACAACGGATATTTTGATTCATATGCGTCTAGCAGTTTTTGGTAAGCCTCAACCGCAGCTAATTTTTGTCCGCTATTATAAAGCAATTCAGCCCTTAACTCTAAAGCTCGAGACCAATCTTCATCTTTAATTTTGTCATTAGTTTCATGATTTTTTTCTACCACTGAAAGTGCACTGTCAGCGCGATCATAATTTTTTTCTTTCATATAAAGCCTTGCCAAATCAAGCTCTGGCTTAATTATCATTTCAACGCCACCCTTATGATCAGCAATCAATTTTTCTAAATACTCAATTGCTTTTTTATTATCACCAGACTGCTCAGAAACAGTTGCGCCAATTAAAACTTTTTCGATTTCTTCGCTCGCTGAGAGCTGCGTACTAATTTCAGAAATATATTTATATGAGTCTTGATATTGTTTTTCTTCTAATGCAACTGCGGCCAACCGCAGACGCACCTGATCTAGAGTAGGTAAGTTTTCATAGACTCTGCGCTCGCTGGCTTCTTTCTTATTAGTAATGAGCTTCAACTTAGCTAGTGTTTCTTTGTATATTTTTTTCGCCTCGTCACTTACCCCTGCTTTTTCAAAGGCAACGCCCTTAAGGTAGGGTATATCTATACGGCCTGTATTTTTTAGCCATGTTGTTGAGTATTTCCCATATAGATTGAGCGACTCTATAAAATTATTATTTTTATTTTGATCTATGAGTAAATCTGAGATGTTTCGCAAAATGCGACTCTTGAATACATTGAGCTTTGCAGTGGTCGGATTGTTTTGATAATACGTTATTAATAGTTCAAGTGAGTTTTTATATTCATTTCTAGCGCTGAAGCCATCTGCTTTTTGAAGTGTTGTAAATTCAGATATATCAGGCAATGTTGATTTTTGAGAAATACTATCAATTTCTTCTATTGCGCGCGTTTTTTCTCTTGTTGTCATATGTTTTAAACCGCGACTCAACATTCTAATACGAGAAACTTCACTACCCTGACTTTCGGGATACCTAAAGTAACCCTCGGTAAAGGCACCCATGATTTGCTGTTCATTTGCGCCAAATATCTCAAGCAATTCTCCGATACGGGTCAGCGCAAAGCCTCCATGTCTATTCACCGGGAACATTTTAAGAAATGTAATATAATTGTCTAGACTCTCACGATACTGCCCCAACCAAAACTGAGCCTCTGCAATATTATATTGAGCGTTCCCAAATACTCCTTTATGAGCGGGATATTTGGCCTGTACGGCCTGGTAAACCTCAAGCGCCTTTTTATAGTCGCCTTTACCCATATAGACATCACCCATACGGTACGCTGCTTCAATTCCTAAATTTTTGTCATCTGAGTCTTCAGCTAAATCTTGATAAACTCGTATCGCATCACGTGGTTTATTTAAGAGTGTATAAGCCTCACCCATTGCCAATCGAGCCCTATCGCGCTCATTTGTTTTTGGATATTTGTCTAAATAACTTTTCATATCGCGAAGTGTTTCTGCGCCGTCTCCCTTTTGAAGACTTGAATAGGCTAAAAGCAAATGATTTCGTTCAGCCAAAGGAGAATCAGGATAAGTCTCGTTTAAGTAACGGTACAAGGCGCGGAAGGCTTGATAGTCCTTATCATTTTGATCTTTTTCATATAAGTGTATATGCGCTTCTGCGGTGACATTCTTAATAATTTCGTCATATTTTGAATTCGGATATTTTTTAGTTATGTAACTAAGCGTTTCAAAAAATGCACCCATCTTATTTTTATTAAATAGATTCACCAGTAGGGTTGTCTCTTTGCTTTCATCTGTACCGTCGTCAACGATTTCATACTCTGGAGTTTGCTTCATTAATTCTGAAAATCGGTTCATCTTTTGTAGTAAAATAGGAAACTTAATATAACTATTTTGTTGACTCGCGATAATCGAGTCTTCTTTAACCTGGTAATCTTTTATTCTAAACCGGTCATACTCGGGGTCTCCGCCATCAAATACTCCACGACGGTAATTACCATAAACATTTTCATTTTCATTTGTTTTAACTTTTGAAAGTATGTCCCCCGCATCAATGGCCAACATTTCTGTCGTCGCTGGCTTGCGCTCCATTTTCTTGTAGCCATCTTCACCCGGGTCAAGTTTTTCGGGAAGCTTTGCAATTTTAGATTTTACTTTTTTCTTTTTCTTTTTAACCGGCGCTACTACAGTATTTTCTGTGATTGCTGCCGTAGGCGCAGTTTTATTTGCTTCTTGTTTATAAAAATCAAATATCAGATGCGAAGGGTCATC
>JAGRAK010000048.1:0-5282 GCA_020434645.1 Bdellovibrionales bacterium
TGAAAGCGGCACGTTCACTTTCTCTTCGACAAAGCTTTCGTTTTCAAGACGGTACTTGATAAGATCTTCTATTGTTCCGATTTTAATGTTGTGTTTACTCGCAAAGGCCTTCAGCTCATCAACCCTGGCCATGGTACCGTCTGGATTCATAATTTCACATATAACCGCAGCAGAATTCAACCCCGCCAGTCGTGCAAGATCGACACTGGCCTCAGTATGCCCTGCTCGCTTCAAGACTCCACCCGACTGAGCAATAATCGGAAAAATATGTCCCGGAGTGATAACATCTGACGGCTTTGCAAGTGGATTTGAAGCCACACGAATTGTGTGAGATCTGTCAGCAGCCGAAATACCAGTAGATACTCCAGATGCGGCCTCAATGCTGACCGTAAAAGCAGTTTTGTTAGGTGAGTAATTATGATCGTCTTTCACCATAAGAGACAACCCGAGCCGAGCAATTTGTTCTTTAGACAGTGACAAGCATATGAGGCCACGAGCCTCTGTAGCCATAAAATTAACTGCTTGTGGGGTAATAAAGTCTGCAGCCAATATGAGGTCACCCTCATTTTCACGATTTTCATCATCAACGAGAATCACCATTTTGCCGGATCTTATATCTTCAATTATTTCAGTTATTGAGTTCATGACCCACCTTCTCCATATTCAACATGCGTGATATTCCTCTGGCCAATTGATCTGCTTCAACCGTAATACGTGCGCCCGCACGAATATCGGAAAAATTTGTTCTTCGTAATGTTTCGGGAACCAAGCAGACCTCAGCAAGATGATCGTGAACTTCATTTACTGTCAAACTCACACCATTTAAACAGATGCTCCCCTTCTTCCATACGTAAGGCAAAAGCGCATTGGGCAAAAACACCTGCAGAATTTTACATCCACTTTTTTCTAATACGGTTTGGATTAATCCCATGCCATCAACATGACCAGTTACGATATGCCCATGAATGCGGTCGTTAAAGCGCAATGACCTCTCAACATTTAATTTCTGGTTGCGCAATTCGGCTTCAGTAAACCCCGCCACTTTTATAGTTTCAGCACCAAGAGTGAACTGCATTGAATTTTCTGTAAACGACTCGACAGTCAGGCAAATCCCGTTTACCGCAATACTGTCTCCGACTTTTATATCATCGAACTCTTTTGGGCGCTCTAAAGTGATTTGAATTTGACCTGGGATTTCATGGAGATCTGGCGTATATTCCAAAAGATTAACTTTGGCCTCTACGATTCCTGAAAACATTCTCCACCTTTATTTGACGTGCCGCATAGTATGATTAAGACCCCCCTGAGTCAAGTGTGAAAAAAATTTAGGATATAAGCATTTCTTATTCAAAGCATGCACATCCGCTTATCAAAATCGCGATTTTCAACAAAAATACCTGTAACGATTTCACTACAAGCAACCCATTCTGGCGCCACCCCATAAAATAATATAATTATGCGCGAAATCAATTTAAGTGGGGATTTACAAAAATGACAAATATATCGTCTAAACGACTGGCCGGTTTTGCTTTAACTTGCGCACTTCTGATCGGAGTTAGCGCACATGCATCAACAGAGGGTGGACTGACTACAGACGGAGCCTGCGTCACACTTTTAACAAAAGCGCACATGCCTAAGGGTGGAAACTCACTTAAAGTTTATTCGGCTCGCCAAGAAACATATTCTCTTCGTGCGCTAACAGATACCTCTGACCCAACAAAAAATTTAGCATACAAGCACCCCACTATTATATTGAACGCCCAGCAAATATATCAGCTCGCAATGAATCACTACCCGAGCCGAACAATTTTAGACCCCACTTATCCAATCAAACAACACAACTACTACTCTGTATTCTCTGACGGAGTAAAAGAAGCCGATGGCGCCTCGATTATTGGTCAATACCAAGCCTTAAGTGAACTTGTTGACTACATATCAAGCCAATCTTCTGGTAAGGGATTAATGTTTGTCGGCCCTGGCGGAACCGGTAAGACTGAACTCCTCGTTATTCTTGACCGCCTTGTTGATAGCTTATCGACCAGCAATCCCGATCATTTTGAATACACATTTCGTTGGAAGAATTTAGACAAAATTCCGTTTCTACAGCCACTCGTTGCGGATGATTTCGGAAACCTGCACATCACCACTATGAAGCGCTCTCCACTCACGTTATTGCCACGTGAAATTCAAGAGCGAATTGTTGGTGTCGCAACTGAACGAGTTCGAGGCATGCTAGATGCTAATCCTCGCCCATTTTTAACACCTGACCCACAGTCGGCCGAAATCATTAACGCCATTGTTGAGTTTTACTCAAAAGAACGAGGCCTAACTGAAATTACTGAAGAAGATTACATCAGTATGCTCGAACAACACGTCGACATCGTTCGTCGACTCCCAGACCCAACAATGCCACCAGGAATTATTCGCTTTCAAGACAAGCATGCTGACCCATCTCAATTATTTTTCTCAGAAAATATTTACCTCAAACAAATGTACGGCCAAAATAGTGCTCTCTCATATGACTACAATGGTGTCGTGCCTCGTCGTGATGGGCGCGGTGTATTCTTTGATGAATGTTTTAGAAATAGCGAAGGCCTACTGAACACATTACTTGAAGTCATTCAAAATAGCGTACTTGAAGCCGGCGGAGCCCCTCCACTGATTTTAAATAGTTTATTTTTGGCTGCGACAAATGACGAAAGCATTGAAAAAGCGCGCACTCAATTCGCTATTAAAGCCAATCTTGATAGAATTAAGAAAGTTCCAATGCGCCAACCAATTCACCCAGGAATGATTGCTTCAATTGCGCTACTCATGCATTCAAAGGGCAATATGGCGCAAATGTATAAAATGCGCCCTGTTGGCAGCACTGAGATGGTTCCAGCAGAAATTAATGAAATCTATACTTTACCAAATGAGCGCGGTGAAATATTTGGCCCAGAAGGACGAGTTGCTCTTTATGCAACTCCTCGCCTTAGCAAAACTATTCTCATATCGCCTCACGCTCTTGAACTTTTAGGACTAACCGTAGCCGCGACTAGAATGGTAACTGATGAGAAAAAACTTAAACCATTCATTAACGAACTCAATGCCGTAGGTCCGGGCTCTCAGTATTTTACTAGCCCAAGAAGCCGACTTGAAGTGATCACCCGAAGAGTTAAAGAAGTTCAAAAGCCGGTGCTGTTTGAACTGGCACGAGTAAATAAACTTTTACATGAAGGCGAAGGCGGGATCTCTGCTCGAGATGTTGAGCGATGGTTATCGCATGCCCTGAACATAGCAGACAAGTCGGGCGGGCCACTCACTCCCCTAGTTATGGATCAAGCTTTTAGAGAATTAATTGATACAGGTGGTTTTGTTGAAAACACAAGCGAACTTCGCTCAACCTGGATTCAAATACATAATGCCGTGAAATCTGATTTTCTACTCGCTGATATAACTTCAGACGTACAAACTATTATTGGCAGCGGCAATAGTTCTGCCGTTCAACTCTACAATGATATTCGAGAAGAAGCTGTGGTTTTAGCGACGAATGCAGATGCCGATTACTGGAGCGATGCAAGCGGCACGCGCCACTCTATTAATAGAGAACGTTATGCCGAAATTGCTAATATCTATGCTGACATTAACGGGGAGCCCTTTACCCCAGGACGCGTGACAACATTTGATCTTAAAAATGATGGTGGATCTGTGTACCAACCCCTCATGCGAGCTGTAGAAAAGTATATGTTAAAAAGACAACTCGATACGACTGCAATTACGGGGATTATTGATCACCTCAGCGGCAAAGACGTCTCTGATGATGTACGCGAACAGGGTGAACGCGTCAGTGGTCGACTAGCTAAGTTTGGCTACGATGCCGCTTCATTTAAGCAAGCTCTTCAATTTATTCGCGATGAACAGTTCGAGTTGCAACGGAGACAAGCATCAGCTCAATAAAGAGTTTATTTATTCTAACGATTGCTACTCTTTCGAGTGTTACTGCACTCGGAAGAGATGGTGACCATGGCCACGATCACTCAGGACATGAACAATCGACATGTTCAGCATTACTTAGTGATAAAAACTATCAACTGGTATTCAGTGGGCGCGATGAAGATGTTCAAGCCGATCTTGAAAAGTACGCCGATCTTTTATTTGGTAATGGTGGGGTTCTTGAACAACTCGGAATGAGCCGACCCCCTCAAATAATTCAGTTTTTAGCAGGGCGAGATGTTAATGCCATTGCCGCCAACGGCCGTTTACCTGTAGGGCACTGGCATGATGGCGCCAATATTTTAAACGCAAACAACAGACCTGGCTTGATTTATGAAATTGTGATTAATGGTGGTAACCTTCGGCATTCTATATATCGAGATGATGTTCCGCTTAAGCGACAGTTTTCTATTCTGAATCACGTAGCGGGACACACGCACTTCGGTGCAAACACCATGTGGGCTCAAAAAAGCAATGCCGAGCTCAATCAAGCCGCATATGATTTTGATTTTTTAATGGAAGAATTAAAACGCACTCATGGAATCGAAGCTATTTCAGAGTGGTACCAGTACCTTTTATCGCTGACTTATGCACAAGATCTTGTTCTTGGTGATTATTCAAAGCCAGATGATTTTATTACCGGCCAAATGAATCATCCTACAGCGAATATACTTCAAGCTTTTGTTGCGAACCTGCCGCATGACCTACCGGAATGGAAAATTGAAATGGCTCAGCGCTTTGAGCAAATCAATCGCTATATACCTGGTGCTATACGGACAAAAATTATCAATGAAGGCTTTGCAACACTTATGCAAGAAGTTCTGCCCCCTCATACAGGTATGAATACTTTTGATCATGCGATGGAATACTGCTGTTTTGTCGCTGGAGTAATTCAGCCTTCAATAAGTAACCCCTACTGGCTTGGCCTTGAGGCGTGGAGAAATCTTCGCAAAAATTTTAATGAACGACCTGATATCGCCAACCTGCCACTTATAGAAAAAGATCGAGCGTTTATCGCCTATGCTACAAATGAAATTATTGGCAAAATGGATGACGTTGAGTTCTTACGAGCCGGGTTGACAGAAAGTTGGATTGCCAAACAAAATATTGCACTGACGCGAATCGCAAAAGATACTGAGCAAGATCCGAATTTAGCCCCTAACCCAAATGCTGACCCCAATAAGCCAGAAGTTCAGCATATCATTATCACTCGTGATGGCAGCCAAGTGCGCGAGGGAATTATTCGTCAGGTGTTTTTTTCGCGAAGCTATGAGATACCGCGACCGGTACTCACAGAAGTGAGTGGC
>JAGRAK010000048.1:5292-10051 GCA_020434645.1 Bdellovibrionales bacterium
TATTGCTCTTGAAATGTCAGATGAAATCGCAAAGAAAGTGCCACTTACAAAGTCATCTATAGTGCAAACTCTTTATGTGATGGCTAAGATTATGAAAAAATCTGTGAGCATCGAAAGTACTTTTAAACTTAAAGAAGAAATCCCTCTCACAGAAGAGGAGTTACAAACTAATGCCACTGCAGCTTCAATGAGTGGTATACCCGTGAAGCCAAAGATAAAATTAAGAAAAATTCGAGTTCGCACAACAGTTTCGCCGTCGGGCGAAGTCACAGCTGAGCGCGTAAGCCGCAATGGCTCTATAGACGCCGCTGACTTGCAACTAAGCCCTTGGCTAGTTGCAGAGAAAAAAGGTGTGAGAATTGAGTACACCCCTGACGCGAAGTACACAGAAGAATTGAAATCTGTGCTCAAAACCTTTCAAGATGATCTCAATTTAGCCAATACCGATATTAAGACGCTCCTTCCGAAAAGCACACTCGAAACTTTTGAATCAACCGTTACAAACATTGTGCATGGCGTTTCACCTCAACTTATGCTCAGCGTACCAACTGTACCACACGCTATAGAAGCCTATTCACAAGCTGTAAAAAGCCGCGCCATGAAAGCCCTGCAGCTTGCCGTCCTTGGTCAACGCGGAGTCTCTCATAATTTTCATAATGTGAGTTTAAAGGTGTTACCAGATATTCCGTACTTTGAATTTGATAAAAGCACAGCCTCTCTTGTTCAGCAAAATCTTCCTGTGCCACGAGCTGATAACTATAAACGCGAAGCTCTTTCACTTGCACTTTCAAGTGTGCCTATGGATGCTGCAGCAACACGCCCCAAAAGTGTAAACTCAATCGATGTTCGCCCCATTAGCGGAGAGCCTGGACGAAAATTCTGGGGACCCAAACCTTCCAGTAATGGTGGTGGCGAAGGTGACGGCAAAGGCAGCCCCTCAGATAAGCCTGGCCAACCCGGCGATAAACCTAGCAATGGCACTGAACCAGGTGACGGCGGCGGAGATCCCACTTTTGCCGAAATTGATCTTGAAACTTACGCTGAAGCTTTATCTGCACATGTAAGCTTACCAAATCTCCGACCAAAAGATGGAGAAAGTGAGATGACTGAAGAAGAGCGCGGTGACTGGGCACAAAGTCGCCGAGGACCGCCAAAAGGGACTCTCATCGCGCGAAAAGCTTTTGAAAAAGGACTCGCTTACTATAGACAAAATCCTGAGAATGAAGATGATGTCGATGACAAAGCTGAGAATTCGCCTAATAAAAAGCGACGATCAGCTCGAGACATCGCTAAAATTTATAAAAAAGGATTCTCACTTCTTGACCCAGCGAAAGACTGGTATGTCGAAACATTTACCCCTGCTCCAGCACCACAAGTGAATGCACAAATAACGCTTATTATGGATCTCTCTGGCAGTTACGAAAATCATAAACTAAAAACCAAGCAAATGTTTTATGATTTACGCGCTATTTTGCTTAAGAAATATAAAAGTGTTGAATTTCGCTTCGTGGCTTTCGATGGCAGTGCATTTGCTTTTGAAAATCCAGATGACTTTTTCAAGTTAAATCTTGGCGGCTCAACAAGCTACTCTGTCGGTTTGCAAAAAACACTAGAAGTACAAGAGGAGTTTCCGGACAGCAAATATGATCGCTATGTTGTTCTTGCCGGGGATATGGAAGACGGCAACAAACCACAGGTCATTGAACTTCTCGATCAACTACGTTTGCAGTCACAGTTTTTTGCCTCGGTAAAAATGAATGCCTCATCACGACGACAAAACTCGACTATCGAAAATGCGCTTATTGAACTTGCTGAGTCTGACGACTTTGTGAGTTTTGTAGATCTGTCTGTCGAAGGAAATAAATACTCCCCTATCGTGTTAAGAAGATTATTCAAGAATAAAGACTAGCTATAACTGTATTCGACCGGTATAAAAGTTGTACACTGTGATGCACCTTGCAAACGTGAGCACTACTCTTACTTAAACTTCAAACCCGTAGCACCCACATCTACCTCAACTGTGTCGCCGGCTTTGTAATCTCCGGCGATCATGCTTTTTGCAAGTTTATTGAGTACCTCTTGCTTAATCACACGCTTGAGAGGTCGAGCCCCATAAACTGGATCATAACCCTTAGAAGCAAGCCACTCTTTTGCGGCCTTAGTAAATTGAAGTTTAATTTTCTTCTCTTCAAGCCGCTTTTGCACAATCTCCAGCTGGATATCCACAATATTGGTTAAAAGTTTATCTGTTAAACTATCAAAGACTATAATTTCATCAACCCGGTTTAAAAACTCTGGACGAAAATAATCTTTTAGCTGAGATAAAACAGCCTCTCGTTTTTTCTCATCATTTAATTTTTCATCCATAATCGACTGCGAGCCGATATTGGAAGTCATAACAAAAACGGTATTACGAAAGTCTATAGTGCGCCCCTGACCATCAGTTAAGCGACCATCATCTAAAACCTGCAGTAGAACATTGAACACATCAGGATGTGCTTTCTCAATTTCATCCATTAGCACGACGCTATAAGGTCTTCGCCGAACAGCCTCTGTTAACTGACCACCCTCATCGTAACCCACGTATCCCGGAGGTGCTCCGATCAGACGTGAGACCGAATGCTTCTCCATATACTCAGACATATCAATTCGTATCACAGCCTCTTCAGTATCAAACATAAAGTCAGCGAGCGCTTTTACAGTTTCTGTTTTACCCACACCGGTTGGGCCTAAAAACATAAAGCTGCCAATTGGCTGATTTGGATCTGAAATTTCAGCACGCCCTCGACGAATGGCATCGGCCACAGCCTCAAGTGCTCGATCTTGCCCAACTACACGCTTGCGAAGGGCGTCTTCCATATGAAGTAACTTTTCAGTCTCAGTTTGCAGCATTCTTTGCACTGGAATGCCCGTCCACTTGGCCACGACTTCAGCAATTTCATCAGCTGTAACTTCTTCTCGAAGTAGTTGATTATCTGATTTTTTGTCAGTTGCTTTCGCATTATATAAATTAATTTTTTTCTCAAGTTCTGGTAATTTACCATACTTCAACTCAGCGGCCTTCTCTAACTGGCCTTCACGCTCAGCGCGGTCAATCTCAATACGTAAAGCTTCAATTTCTTCTTTCACATTTTTTAAACCAAAAATTTCAGACTTTTCTTTCTCCCATTGCTTACGCAAAGTCTGGTTTTTCTTATCGAGTTCTTTAATTTCTGTAGATATTGCAGACAAGCGCTCTTTTGAGGCATCATCTTTTTCTTTCTTAAGGGCTTCATTTTCAATTTTCAATTGAGTCATTTTTCTTTCAATTTCATCGATCTCAGAAGGAACACTATTGATCTCAATAGAAAGCTTAGACGCAGCCTCGTCCATCAAATCAATGGCTTTATCTGGTAAAAAACGATCAGCAATATATCGATTCGACAATTTAACCGCCGCGACAATCGCACCATCAGTTATACGCACACCATGATGAACTTCATATTTTTCTTTTAGCCCACGCAAAATTGTAATGGCATCAGTCTCATTGGGTTCTTGTACAAGAACAGTCTGAAAACGGCGCTCAAGAGCTTTGTCTTTTTCAATGTACTTACGATATTCATCTAAAGTGGTGGCGCCGATACAACGAAGTTCTCCGCGCGAGAGTGCTGGCTTTAAAAGCTGACCTGCATCCATTGCGCCTTCTGACTTACCCGCACCAATTAATGTATGGAGCTCGTCAATAAAGAGAATGATTTCACCATTTGAACTTGTCACTTCTTTTACAACAGCTTTTAATCTGTCTTCAAATTCGCCGCGATATTTAGCTCCAGCAATAAGTGAACCCATATCGAGTGACATTAATTTTTTACCCAATAAAACATCGGGCACATCTTTATTTATAATTCTAAGCGCCAAACCCTCTGCAATGGCTGTTTTACCCACTCCAGGTTCACCAATGAGAACAGGATTATTTTTTGTTCGTCGTGAAAGCACCTGAATCACGCGCCTAATCTCTTCATCGCGACCCACAACAGGGTCTAATTTACCTTTTTCAGCAAGCTCAGTCAGATCTCGAGCATATTTTTTTAAAGTTTCAAATTTTACTTCAGGATTATCATCAGTCACTTTCTGGTCTCCACGCTTTGATTTAAGAGTAGCTGAGAAATTGGTATAATTCACCCCAGCTCGATCTAGTATTTTTGTTAGTTCAGAAGATTTTTCTTTAAGTTGGGCGAGTATGAAGTGTTCCGTGGAGACAAACGAGTCTCCCATGGCCTTGGCCTCATCTTCAGCTTGACGAAATAACATGGCAAAACTATGCGAGGCGGCCATCTGGCCGCGATTGCCGGTGGTAATTTGTGGCAGCTCTCGAAGCCTCTGAGTTAGCTTTTCAATTAGGGCTTTAATATCGATAGACTGTGCCTCAAGCACTCGAGGGACTATACCTTCGTCCTGTCTAACGAGTTCGAATATAAGATGATCGGGCTCCATCTGCGGGCTACGACTATCTTCAGCCAGGCGCACAGCCGCCTGTATGGCCTCTTGGCTTTTTTGAGTCAGTTTATTCATATCCATTAATGCAAATCCTTGTTTTTATTATGTAATAATTCAACTACCTGAGTTTCAAAATCCTATGATAAACATGGGTTCAATTATGAGTTTGTCAAAGCGAGATAATACAAAACCTGCATTTACTCCGATTCGTGCATCCCTGCCCGCAGAAAAGAGGCCGCGAATCACAAGCCCCGTAGAAAGACGATCTATGATATTAGATGCA
>JAGRAK010000049.1 GCA_020434645.1 Bdellovibrionales bacterium
TCGCGCGCGGCCGCACTCTACCCCGGAATTATCATAAATGTTGATGAGCTCAACGACCTACTGGATGAGCCGGCACATATAGTCATTGAAAAAGGCAAACGAACACCAAGCCCGATGCTTGCGCGAGAGTTTTTAAAAGAATACGAAAAAGATGTAATTATAGAAAAACTGGCTCAGTATTATGGCAATCAGCGGCTTGCCGCCAAAGATCTGGGCTTTGCGAAATCCACTTTACATGATCGTATTCGCCAATTTGAAATTAATGTGATGGCTTTTAAAAAAAACAAACCTAAAAAAGAAGCCGCCAACGCCGAAAAGGCGGCTCAAGATCACAGCGTTGATGCCTGATTGTTTATGGTTTTGAAATGAAAGTATTGAAATAGACTTGTATGACTTGCCCCTGGTTGAGCAGGGTGTTGATTTGATCTCGCATCGCCGATTTCATTCGCACCTTGCCCACATTTGTACTCACTTCTGTGTATGTGAAAGGCTCTAAAACTCGCTGGATGTTATCACGAATCTCATCCTCACGAGCCTTCACTTCAACCGCCGTGTCTTTTGAATCTACACCAAGATAGACTTCATAAATTCCCATGGGATTACTTGAGCTATTTGAGTCTGGCCTTAAATTGACTGTCACTTTTGTTAACAAAACAAATATTTGCGCTTCAGGAAATGCTTGAAATAAATTTTGTAATTCGCTTTGATCTTTATAAGTGGCGACTAAACTGGCCTCATCTTCTAGAGAGTGAATCATGATATCCGAAAATTTTGGCAACCAATTGCCCGTGTAAACCTTAGTTAAAAAGAACAGCGAAAAAATCGTGGCTAAAATAACAAAAAATAAAGCCGACTTTTCAACTCTTGATAGCGCTTTAAAACGACCAAACTCCTCGCGAATCCATTTTGATACACTTTGGTATTGAGTCAGTAATTTAGATTTATAATATTTTAATCTGTCCGGGAGCTCATGTCTTGCGTATTGAATGATTTTTTTACCGCATGATGCAAGCCAACCCCGAATAGATAAATATTTATTTCTTATTATATTCTGAAACAGTGACTTCTTTTTTAAAAAAAATTCTCGAATTTTTTCAGCCCGAGTTAACTCGCGATTTTCATCTTCTGTTGGTTCTGGCGCATCAGCATCACTGCCATCGACATCAATTGATTCAATACTGCCTTGAACATCAAACCCGGTAGTTTGAATACTCTCCATCTGCTCTTTAAATGTGGGATCTTCTGCCTCAATGATCTTATCTAGATCTTCGAGAGAAAATACTCCATCATCTGACGATGGTCCTGAGTTGGGATGTTCGGCTGTCATTTATTCTCCATACAATTAGACTTTATTTTTCCACGTCTTAATCCGATACACAATGGTAAGGAGCTATTATGAATAGACTTTCACTACTAATTATCATTTTATCTATAGGACTTTCGGCCTGTTCTTTGTTGAATCGGTCACAATCCAGTGGTTATACCAATTCTGATACCGGACCCTCTACCGCCCAACAATTCTACATCGAACGCCAAACCATGAGTTTTCAAGAAGCAAAACGTGACCTTGGCTTGGAAGCTGCCCCCAGCTTAAATGAAAATCAAATTCAAGCTGTGTATGCCCGAGCAGAACTGAACAGGCTCGAAGGCACTATTCGCTCAAGTGCAGAAAAAAAACAGTATTTCTCATTAAAGCCCTATTTTCATGATGACCTCGAAAGAATCTATTTTTTACGCTTACCGGATCGCGAAACTCGTGCGCGCTGGGTTCAGTCTAAAGGCATTTCAACTAATGAAACTAATTTTGACCCCGTTATAACAAATCTTATTGATAACAATGATATATCAAGAGGCATGTCCCGCACCGCTGTTCGCCAGAGCTGGGGAGATCCTGACTTTGTAGAAGTCGCTGGAGACTCAATGTATGGCAACGAACGTTGGCGTTACAATAAACTCGTCTCCAACGAAGACGGCTACAAGTCGGAGACTCGAACTATTTACTTCGAGTCTGGCCGAGTTGTCGGTTGGGAAACTAATTAAGGCAGCACGTAAGTAGGCGAACCTTTTGCCACAACAAATGACGGAAATGAGTTTCTGCCGTAACCACCGGTGCTCAACTCACTTGGATGCGCATAGTTCACAAGCAATCCTTGATCAATTAAAAATACTCCCCGCATGTCGCTTTTATCTAATGCGTAAACATTGCCATTTTTGCTTTTGCGCGCGCCCTTCTTACCCGATGAGAACGTCTTTGCATCCGGATAAGTATCAACTGTGTAAACGCCCTCTTCCAACCAGCGGTCAGAACTTGTGCCACGAGCTAATACTTCTGCACGATCGGCCTTTTCGCCATCTGTTCGAGATCCATTTTTCGTCAAGATGTAGCTCCAGGTTTGCGATTTTTGTGGGTATCGACTCAGCGACGGATCACCCATTGCCTCAATGGCATAAACTTTTATAATCGGGGTACCCACCTCAATTAATTGACGAACAAAAGCGATCGTTTCATTGTCCGTTCGTGTACAGCCATGACTTCTCGGATCAGTGAATAAATTAGAGAAAAATCCACGAGTCACATCTATATACTTTGTTTTGTCTGAACCCCAACCAAGTGTCCCGTGAGTCCATTGAGAACGACTATCTGGACCGACATGTGCCGTGTACCAACCAAAAGCTCCTCGCACATTACCTTTACCGCGTGGCATAACTTTACTCTTTGTCCACTGACGAACGCTTTCACCTGGACCTGGCATTGGAGGATAATCAGGGTGATACCATGATGGATAAAGACCTGCGCCATCTTGATAAAACTTATACCACTTTGTGACATTGAAACTACCAAGAACGGTCATAGTAGCTCGATCATCTGAACGCTCACCGACAGCGATATCAGCTTCAAGTATCATTTTGTGAGCACATGCTCCGTCATCACATTGCTTTTCATAAACACGCATTTTTTCGGTGGCCACATTTTGAATCATAAAATAGCGACTGCGGTTTTCACTTTGTCGCTGTTCATTCTTTTTTGTGCTGAGATAGTCTTTAGATACATAATAAGCATCAGCCGGCGCGATCTCTTCATCTGTACTGAGTATTTGTATCTCTACAAAAACTGTGCCCTCTATCTCTTTAACAACTAGAACCTCATCGTTTAGCCCGAGAGCGCCTACGATGTTGTTACTTTGTATATCTGGAGCCGATCGTACATTGAGACGACTAGTCCAAACGTAATATTTTTCTGAGCCTAAAATAAAAGATCGATAAGGCGATTGAACCTGTTGTGGAGCAATTTCGTTTTCAAATACCTCATTGCCTGTATGCGGAGAGAAAATTTCAATTTCATCTGTATTTTCTTTTTTATCGCTATTGGAGCCGTAGTCCCCGCATCCCAACAAAACTGCCGGAAGCAAAGCCACCGCAACAACCTTTTTAAATAAGTTCATAATTTCCCCCTAAAATTTAGATTTCCCGACCTTTGTCATATTTCAATACGAATAGCCCCGTCACCAGACGCGCTCAGATGCCGTAATTTTGTATATTTTATAGGCTCGATCTAGGTCGCCTTGTGTGAGTAGATTCAGCACCTTAGAATAAAAGGACTGTAATTTTTTCAAAGGATAAGCATGTCTAAATTCACATCAAAACTTTGTCTAGCCATCATTTCGATGGTTTTTTTAAACCCGGTCGTGGCATTAGCCAATATTGAGATTCGCACACCATCACAAGAAGAAGCACTCTACTTTCAATACTTAGAAGACATAAAAAGCCCAAACCGAGTAGCCCCAGGTCTCGTGCTCTCGTCAAAACGCAAATGCACCAAACAGCATGATTCATGCCTTTCAAATACTGAAGTTGCAATTCAAGCTCTCGACGCCGTTTCTAGCGAACCGACTCGAACTGATAAAATGAAAAATGAAATTTACAGACTTAAGCTTGGGGTGGCGAATCTTGCTGAACAATTGCAGCTTTATGCCATGTTAACGAATAATTTTGCCACCCAAGACCTATCATGGGAGGCTGAACTCCTAAGTCGCACGCAAAAAGCTGTAGCCGCTCAAAACCTTTCATCAAAAACTATTCATGTTTTACTAACTCATCGCAATGTCTACTTTGGTCAGAACTGGGATTCAATTTATTCTGAACTTGAAAAATACAATTTAGAAATTCCAGCGCCTGTCGCCAGTCAACAAGCACTAATTGATTTAGTCAGCGCAGATCTTGAGCTCGACAAGTACAAATCTGGGCTCTACCTGAATAGACCTCGCGTATTTATGTTTTGCCGTAGCGAGAGAACTTATCCTTGCTTAATGATAATGAAAGATTCAAACAACCAGTTTCACAAACTAAATGATGGCAAAACCATTTGGTCACAACCTTCGCTCGGTTATTCACGCCATAGAAAAGACTATGATGAAACAAATGGCAATACGCCCACTGGTGTTCTTCGCATAGATGGCGTTATGCCAGTCAATGATCAACAATTGGTCTTTGGTAAGTACCGCCGGCTTATACTGAATTTTGTAGCACAGACAGAAGCTGAAGCCGACCACCAACTTCTTTTGCCGCCCTCTAGTCATTTTGAAACATGGTGGCGACAAGCGGTTATTTCGAGAGACATTGGGCGTGGACTATTTCGCATTCACGGAACAGGCATCAGAAGTTCAAAAAATGCTAATTTTTATCCTCTTGTACCCACTTCAGGTTGCGTTGCGAAAAGAGAAAATAAATATGACGGCGAAACGTTTTTAGATCAAAGACTTTTTCTAGATGAACTCATGAAAGCTTCAAATCTTGAGCCAATATTTGAAAATGAAGAGAAAATTCGCGCGCTACTTTATGTAGTCAATATAGATGGCAAGAAGAAAGCGGTCGAACTTAGTGACCTTTTTGCAATCGGAATACTGAAGCGCTGACATCCAGTTGATAAACAATGAGATGGGTTCCATATATCTTTTTCGCGCTTTCAATCCAACTCAGTCTTTCAGACTTATCTCTTTCTTTAAGACTCTTAATACTGAGGCTTTCAAGCTGTGGGTACTGAATATATATAGAGGTCACGGACAATGCGATCATCTTTCGCCAATCCTCCTCGCTCAATTCAGTAGAATCAGATTGCGACATGGTTTTTGGCATATTTGAAATAAAGCTCACCATTGCGACAAACCTCTGCACATCGAACTTCTCTGTATAGGGAACGCCCATAGCAATGAGAGTCATAATTTCTTCTAACGGATAAATTTCTTGATGTAAGCCTTTAGAAAAATCCTGCAATGCGTTTCTAATTTTAAAAGCAGAAATAGAATCTGAATTAATGAGCTCAGAGCAGTCGATTGATGACCGAACGCCAACCTCCTTGTCGGCCGAAACACCAACCGTCGACACCCCTGTTGCGATCAACAAGCCCGCTAGTTGAATAAAATTATTTTTAATAGTGCACCTCACCGTTGGCAATTTGAGTGGTAACATCACTCTTCTCTGGCGTGAAGTCTGCTTTTTATTATGGAGAGAACTCAACATGACCTAAATTTATATTGGTATACAACTGAACACGAACTTAACTCGGAGGCAAAAATGAGAATCATACTGAGTGCACTCTTAGCAATCTTGACAGTAGCCATCATACCCGCAGCTTCTTCAGCGACAGAGCCCGAATACAAAACATTTGAAGATTTGGTCAAACTACAAAGCCCATACAAGGCATCAATTTGGCAACTCGAGCGCGCCGATGTAAAACTGAAGTTTAAAATGAATGCTGCGCTGTACGACAGCAATGTGATTTTACTAAAGGGAGAAGCCATTGTTGATCCTAGCACTAAAGAAAAAATTCCAATTTCTCAAATAGATGAAGTCCCCATGGTCATTGAAAAAGCTGACGATTTTATGACTCTGCTAGAAAAAAAGAGTTCAGGGTATTGTAGGATTGAATTATTTTATCCAGTCAACGCCACAGAAGAGCAACTCAATGAAGTAAATGATGACAGCCTTTGGTCAGTACGATCATACCGGCAAATGAAAGCATCAGAGTTTGAGTACGAAGCTGATAGGTTTGATGTCCTACTAGAAACTAAACAGGCCGACAATCTGTTGGCCATTTCAAGACTGAGCTGCTCCCGCCCGCTGCCTTTTGTTGAGACGGCCAATAATGCTATAGGCTACGCGGTCTCAGACATTGAGCTTATCAAACAGAGTTTTGGTGAGAATGTACAAATTCTAGTAGATACCAGAAAATTAGAAGATGTTTTAACTCCAGAATGAAGTGACTTGAGTCAATTTACGCGTGGGCGTCTTCCCAATTCACGCCCCACGCAACATTGACTTTTAGTGGCACTTTGAAGTTCACGACAGACTCCATGATCTTCTTGATATTGAGCGCCTGTTCTTCAACCTGGTCTTTGGGGCATTCAAATACCAATTCATCGTGCACTTGCAAAAGCATAGAAATCGAACACTCTTCATACACTTTAATCATAGCGAGCTTCATAAGATCAGATGCCGCGCCCTGAATAGGAGCATTTATAGCCGCCCGCTCACCAAATTTTCTTACCATGCCACTAGAAGAGTTGAATTCATCCATATATCGCCGACGACCAAATATATTTTCAACATAACCCTGCTCTTTGGCCACGTTCACAGTCTCAAGCATGTAGTCTTTTACTTTAGAAAATTTATTGAAATAGTTCTCAATTATTGTCTTGGCCTCGTCGCGAGAGATTTCAAGAGTTTCGGCCAAACCATAAACACCCTGACCATAAGCGATTCCGAAATTCACGGCCTTAGCCATACGACGCTGCTCTGGCGTTACTTCGTCAATTTTTATATTAAAAACTTCAGCGGCCGTAGCCGCATGGATGTCGTAATTTTTATTGAAGGCCTCATTGAGCCCTGGATCTTTTGTGATCTCAGCAAGCACCCTAAGCTCAATTTGACTGTAGTCTATAGACAATAAGTAATGCCCTTCTTTTGCCACAAAAGCTTGGCGAATAGCACGTCCTCTGTCAGTGCGAATGGGAATATTCTGCAAGTTGGGGTTTATGCTCGAAAGACGGCCTGTTTGTGTTAAGGCCTGTTGAAATCTTGTATGTAAACGCCCGTCTTCTCCTACAAGCGCAGGCAATGCATCGACATACGTAGACTTTAATTTGGTCAATTCGCGATATGACGAAACCAATCCACAAATCGGATATTGAGGAGACAGTTTGCTGAGCACATCACTATCTGTAGAATAGCCCGTTTTTGTTTTTTTTATTGTGGGAATTTTTAACTTTTCAAATAAAATAGCGCCCAACTGCTTGGGGCTCGATATATTAAAACTCTCTCCTGCCAAGCTGTGAATTTCTTTTTCTAGTTTTTCTATATCAACTGCAAGTACGTCACTCTGCTTTTTTAATACTGAACGATCAAGAGCAATACCGCGCACTTCCATGTCATACAAAACTGGAACCAATGGAAGCTCATACTTTTCAAGCACACTCATGCCCCGTGTTTCATCTAATTTTGCTTTTAATATAGGCTCGAGCTCAAGCTCACACTGCAAAATGTCTTCAGGACTAGCCAGCTCCGGCACGTTTCGCCCCGTATAGGTATTATATACAGTAGAGAAATCACTGATATTGCCGGCCTTCACAACATAGGCCGCTAGCATTGTATCCCACTTGGGCGATACAACATTTGGCATTTTAGTTAAATGCCATTTTGATTTTAAATCAAAGCCCTTCCAGGCTAACATTTTAGGGCCAAGTATGGCTCCAACTTCTTCTAGGCTACCATCAACTTGTATCGCTTTATTTTTATAACCTAGACAAAAACCACGTTCATTTTGTACCGCCCATATCTCTTCATAGGGCTCTATATTTTTTTTAAGCTCATTCAACGTCCACTGCACACGTTCATAAGCGGCAATAGTGGGTAAGCCTTGAGTGATATTATTCTTTTCTCTACTCTGCTTTTGTTTTTTAGAGTTTTCACTTTGTGATCTGTTTTTTTCAATTTTTGGTTTACCACCAGTAGTTGTGCTACCCGACTCTGATGAACTGGCACCATTATCATTAAATAATTTGCGAACAAACGCACCAAACTCGAGCTCCTCTAACAGGGTGGTGAGCTCTGCTTTATTAATGGGCTTCATCGTCATATCTTCAATTTGAAGTTTCAAATCAATATCGGTAACAATAGAAACGAGTTTCTTTGCAAGAAACGCAGACTCTTTAGACTCAATTAGTTTATTTCGCGTACCGTCTGGCTTAATTTTTTCAATATTCTTGTATATATTTTCAAGTGTTTTGTATTCTGCTAACAGCTTCTGCGCGCCCTTAGGACCAACTCCACGCACACCGGGGATATTGTCACTTGTATCACCGACTATTGCTAAATAATCAACAATCTGCTCAGGCTCTACCCCCCACTTCTCAACCACCCCGGCTCTGTCGTAGCGAACGTTTTTCATCGTATCGTATAAAGTGATTCGATCATTCACGAGTTGAGCGAAATCTTTGTCACCACTCACAATTGAGACGTCTAGATTATTTTTTGCGCCCTGAAGAGCAAGGGTTCCGATAATATCGTCGGCTTCAAATGATTTTTTATCTAGTGCAAGAATGCCTAATTTTTCAGTCAACTCACGAATATATGGCATTTGCGGCTCAAGATCGTCAGGCATCTCCGAACGATTGGCCTTATAGTCTTCGTATATTTCATTACGAAATGAAGGATCTTTTCGGTCAAAACAGTAAACCATATAGTCTGGACGATTTTCTCTTAGCAACTTTACACTCATCGCCAAAAAACCATAAAGTGCATTGGTTGGTAGCCCAGCTGAAGTTCTAAGAGGTGGAATGGCATAAAAAGCTCGAAAGAACATCGAGCTCACGTCGACAAGATATAGTTTTTTCATGATTATCTTTTTAGATCACTCAGGTCTGTTTGGCAAATTTGTTCTAAGCCCATTTGCTTGAGCATTTTGTCCGCAACTGAATCTCTCAAAACTTGCTCACAATAAGATTCTAGATGTGACTCTAATCGAACGAACTGCAACACATCGTCAGGAGAAGGACTTTGCGAGCCCTTCTCCCAGTCAAAAATAAGGTCGATAGGACAACCAAAGTGACGAGAAAACTCTGCGGCGGACTGACCCAGTCGCAAACGTAAAGTTTTAATTTCTTCAACTGTCCAATTTTTCACTTTAAATATTCCTTCATCTGCTCTATTTAGAACAAGATCTTATGGCGACACTCTCACACGATGGGCTTCAAGTCCAATTCCTGTAGTGATTGTGTCAAAATACACGGTCGCGCCCATGATAATATCATAAGGGGCAGCCCCTTCAACTGAAGTGTAATGAAAATACACCTCGCGTCCGTCGAAATCTTCTATGTACCCGTATCCCTTTGACTCAAAAAAGCACTTAATGTGTCCACAAATCATGTGAAACAGCCTCCTTAGTTAGTCTGGTTTATAGATTCACTTTGATAATGAAATCGGTAACTTAGATCATTCTTCATCTGAAAAGACAAAAATGAGATCTCCTTCGTTTGCCAAATCAAATTTTTCTCGAGCTTCAATTTCGAGAAAGTTAGGGTCTTTGGCTTGTTTAATTTTTTCATCAAGCAATTGGGTCTCTTTACGCAATATTTTCATTCTATTATTAAGATCATGCGAGTCTCTATCGAGACGCCATAAGCGAAATAGGCTTCCATCAAGAATTAATCCGGCTGCGACCAAAGCCAAGCAGGTTACAAACACCCGAACGGGATGAAGTAGAAAGTCGTTTAGAATTTTCGCAAGACGCGCGAAAAAAGTTCGAATCATCTAATAATAATTATCGGCCTTTTTTACGAAAAGGAAAAGGCTCTACGCCCCCAGAACTCGACCTTTGTCCCGAGAGATTCTTCTATTCTTAAGAGTTGATTGTATTTTGCTGTACGCTCGCCCCGGCAAAGGCTACCCGTTTTGATTTGCTCACAACCTAGACCAACGCACAGATCTGCAATCGTCACATCCTCAGTTTCACCACTGCGG
>JAGRAK010000004.1 GCA_020434645.1 Bdellovibrionales bacterium
ACCGCTTCATCTATCGGTAGTCGTTTTCGACTAAATGTCAGATGTACACCTTTAGACGGCCGCATAATCCGACGCCATTCACCCAGCAACTCATTTGCAACCAGGTCTGTCCATGGCCCAACGGTACTAACAAAATGTCGGCCTTTAATCGAAAATTCTTTCTTCGATAAGGCGTCTTGACAGACCAACTCAGAAAGCTGGCCTTCTTTAAACTTCGCGCCAGATGCTCGCACATAATTCGCAATACAAGCCCCATGTGATGCCGCCGACCGCAAAGTTTCAATGACGAGTCGATCATCATCCATATAGGCATCTGAATATATATAACTCCCGGCCAATTTTTCAGGATTTAAATATGGATTATGCTGAAGCGCCTCCGCCTTATCTTGTCTAGAGTGTAATTCTGGCGCTTCAAAAGAAGAAAGTGCATCATATGCCCACATCCCCAAGCCAAGCTTGAACATGCCGACACGAGCTCCCTCATAAACCGGAAGCATAAAGCGCAATGGGTGCACAAGATGTGGAGCCATTTCAAAAAGATTTTGCCGCTCTCTCAAGGCTTCAAATACGAGACCAAATTCAAAATTTTCTAAATAGCGAATACCGCCATGAATAAGCTTGCTCGATCGCGAACTAGTACCACTGGCGAAATCATCAGCCTCAACTAGCGCGACCTTCATACCTCTCATCGCCGCGTCTCGTGCGACGCCTGCACCGCTGATCCCGCCGCCAATAATAATCAAGTCAAAGACTTCTCTTTGCATTTTTTCAATATTATTTTTTCGAACCAGTAACGATAGTGACATAGTTTAAAACTTTGCTGTTTTGAGTTCCATTAGAGTATCACCGACTTGATTCAATTGAAAAACAGAATTTGAATAAGAAACATCTTCATGCACTAAAAATAATGCTTTCTGAAAATGCTTATCACGACACACTTTATACACAAGCTCTATTAAATCTGAAGTTTCTTGAGCATTTTCTGCCACGAGACGCTCGACCCACAGTGTTTGCGTCATCCCACGTAAAAAAAGCTGAGGCTGAGCAATAAAATAACCCCTCAGCCGATTCGCCTCATGTGAGTCGCTCGTCTCTTTTGACCAAAGGCCAAAACTCCAACCGAGCGGCAGATAATGCTCAAGGGATTCTTTACGCCAACTCGCGTGCCAACTATAAAGCTCACGGTCAGCCTCATCAGCCATTGTAAGCTCTAGACGTTTCTTTTCAAAATCGATAATTTGAGACAAATCATCTATATTTAATATTTTTGGCTCTATCATTAGAATTAACTCATATCATAATGTGAATCGACTTAAAGCTAATTTAATTTTATAGTGATTATGGTTTTTATATTTTGCTTAAATATGATTCAGCTCTAGCCCGTGAGGTCCAATTGACGCCATTTTCAAAATCACTACTGTCAGAAATTAAAAACTCTATTGACCAAGCTTTAGCCGCTGGAGCCCATCCTATCGCCGCATTTGATGCGGATGGCACACTTTGGGATATGGATATGGGCGATTATTTCTTTGATTACCAAATTAATAAGAAGCTTCTACCTGATTTGCCACAAGACCCTTGGGCAACTTATCTAAAAATGCACAGCGAAAATTCACCCGCTGCTTTTTTGTGGCTCGCACAAATCAATAAAGGCCTTCCATTAGAGGAAATCAGAAAGTGGACTAAGCAAGCGTTTCAGAATATGCCCGAACTCCCCATCTTTGATGGTGTACATGAAATTATCAAACACCTACAAAAATCAAATGTACAAGTTTATGTCGTCACAGCCTCAATCAAATGGGCTGTTGAGCCAGGCGCTGAATATCTTGGTATCCCAGCTGAAAATGTCATTGGCGTTAGCACTCAGATTCGAGATGGCATAATCACTGATCAGTTAGAGGGTGTGGTCACGTGGCATGAAGGCAAAGTACAAGGCCTGCTCAATCACACAAAAGCCCCACCGTTTTTCGCTGCCGGTAACACCATAGGTGACTTGGCTCTTTTAGAACTCGCAACCCATCTTCGGCTGGCAAATTGTGGCGCTCCTCAGGGTCATAAAAATTTTAACACTGAGCAAGACCTTATAAAAATTTCAAAAGACCGTGGCTGGTTCGTTCATACGTATTAGTGTGGTAATTACCGCTCATGAAAATGGGCAAGATGGCCACTCTAATACTCTCTGCATTTATACTTCTCGCGCAGCCCAGCTATGCCTTTATCATTTCAAACTCAGGCGAAGAGGTTACCTATACCTATGAATTTGAGTTTCGATCTCTAGAGCGCCGTAATTCAAATAAAAATCTAGATGCAAAAGAACTCGCAAATTTTCATGCTATTCATCTGTATGGCATTTTTCACTCTGCTGATTATCTCTATGATTACGGATTGTCCCCCGACCTCTATGAGGGATTTGCTGGAACACATTATCCCGAAATAGATTCGGCTAAAATTATAACTAAAAATGACGACCCTTATCTTTGGGTTCGATATTCGGCAAAAGGCAAAATGCTTGTTTTGAAGCCCGTTTTGAAAAAGTGGCTAGGCAACAAAAGATCTGGGTCGGTCACCCTTCCGCTAATTGCTGAACTGACACTTGTGTATTTAGACGATATGTCAGGCTACCGTCGCAACTCATTTAAAAAGTGCACAGACCCCAGTCATACCGAAACAGCCGACTTTTCATATTTTTACACACCATTTGCTTGCCCAGAACTCAGCACTCCACCAATTGCAAAAAATGTGGAATTTAAAATAACCCGTGTAGACCCCAATATGGCCGCATCAACACGAGTGCCTCTCGCACAACTTCGCGCAGATAACGGCAACGGCAACCTCACCGTGCTCTACTTTACTTACGGGTTTGATCAATATCTAGAAAGCGGCACAAGCCCAGATAAAATTCGTAAAGACGAGGCCTGGAAACTATATAAATCTATTCATAAAACTTTAGAAAATAGTTATGGCTTTCAAAAAATTGAATCGACCGCTGAATATAGATCCGCCTTGGGGCATCATGCCGATACTATTCAACTCCTCACGCCAGTCACAATGGAGCACGACACCCAGCGACGATACTTTAGTACTCATGTAAAACATGATGGCAAAAATATAATTGTGGTCAGAAGTGCGCTATTTGATACCAGCAACTCCACTGGAGCCTCTCCACTATTGTCTTTTCCAAAATTCTGGAAAGAAGCATGGGAGAATGGTGATTTCATCTATTATGGCGGACACTCTGAAGATGGTGCCAGCCTTAGCATGGTCAATATGTTGAGCAACTTAAGCCACGATGAAATAAAGAATGTGCAATTTAAAACAAATAAAACGCAAGTGGCCTTTATTGATGCTTGCTCCTCTTATGCCCACTTTCTTGATATGTATAAGAGTCTGAAATCAAAAAATCTGCACTTTATTTCTTATGGGGTTGTGAGCCTTTTTCACTTAGCTGAGACAACAGTCAACAGCACTCTTGCCCTTTTACTCGATGGGCCGGTTAACATCACTTGGCAAACAGCTTTAAAAAACGTCGAGATGAGCCAGCTCGCCCCACAAATTGAATATTATTTCGGAAAAAAATTGGCACCTTCGATAATTAAAGAATATGAAGAGCTCGGCGAGTATCCACAAATGCTTTTAAATGTGTCGGTTCCTGATTAGGCTTGTTTACCAATAATAGCCTCTAGGTCTGAAACTTCTTTCGGACATTTTTCTGTCATATTTTCGTAGCCCGCATCCGTTACGAGTATGTCATCTTCAATGCGAATTCCGATCCCGAGATACTCCTCTGGAATGCCTGGTAGATCTTCAGGTATATACAGCCCTGGCTCAATAGTTAAAACCATCCCGGCCTCTAAATGTCGAGGCTCACCGTTAACTTCGGTGGTGCCGGCATCATGCACATCTAAACCCAACCAATGCCCAATGCCGTGAGGGTAAAACTTAAAATACTCTTTTTTCTCAATTAACTCTTCTCTTTTACCTTTAAGTAATTTTTCATCTAGTAAAATATCAGTCAGCGCTGAAATCGCCATCTTTTGCAACCCCTCGCGGGTTTGCCCTGGTTTTACTTGTGCGACCAGATCTTTTTGCAATGTAAGCATTTTTTGATAAACGCGCTTTTGAGTATCATTAAATTTACCATTCACGGGGTACACGCGCGTGATATCAGCTGTAAAATAATTAAATTCTCCGCCGGCGTCTATTAATAGAAGTTCACCATCTCGGCAGACCTGATCATTGTAAACATAATGCAATGTTGTCGCATTTGATCCAGTCGCAAGAATAGAGCCATAGCCCTCACGATTACATCCGCGCTCCATAATGCCTTTTATAAATACACCGTGAAGAGCTCGCTCATTCATCCCTGGCCTAATCGCCTTCATAACATCAATGTGCGCTTCGCAAGAAATTTCACAGGCTTTCTTAATTTGCTCGATTTCAAATGCAGATTTTTTTAATCTCATTTCACCCAGCAGCACGCGTGTATCTTCGATAGTAAAGTTGCCCTTGTTTGATCGCGACTTTTTTAATGCCAGCTCTTCAGTGATCTTAAGAAGTGTCTTATCAAATTCGCGATTTATGAAAAGTGAATAATAAACTTTATCAATATCCATTAATAATTTAGGGAGTTCTGTCTCTAATTGATCTGTTGAGTAGGTCGCATCTATTTGAAAATTATTTTTTGCCCCATCGACGCCATAACGAAAACCCGTCCAGGTCTCCATACTTGGATTTTTCGGCTGAACAAATAAAACAGTCTCTGGAGTTTGTCCGGCACGAAAAACAAGAACGGAGTTGGGCTCTTCAAAACCCGTCAAATAAAAAAAGTTGGAGTCTTGTCTATAGGGATAATGCACATCATTATTTCGAATAAGCTCAGGGTTCGAGGCGACGATTACTGCTGACCCCTTTGTCTTTTGGCCTAAAATTTTTCTTCGAGCTTGAAATATACCCATATCATAAATTGGTTTTCTCATTTTTATATCCTATCAAGTTTTCGATACTATTTTTATTTTTTCGCTCTATCTATGGCTAACCGCAATTAAAACCCATACTTCGTTGCCAATTCTTTGGCCGCCTTTTCACCAGATGCCTCACCAGCCGTCACCAGAAGTTTACGCGATTCAAAATCAGAAATATGCACTCCTCGCGTGTTCACATCTATAACATCAGTCACTCGCGACTTAGCAGCCCATAATGATCGACGCGCTTCATTCCAGAGAATTGCAGTGGCATAGTCCTCTTTTAGCATGGGATTGTCAAAAAGGTTGCCGTCTCCAAGTACATTAACCAAAATAATGGCCGTATACCCCTCGTTTTTGAGTCTTGTAATCACGCTGTCGAGACTAAATAGAGCCGCGACGTAGGGTTGCACTGGATTAAAAAGGGGCGGGTAAGAGAGGCAATTCTCTACCGCCTTACTCATTAAACCACGCTCTTGCCAAATGAGTGTGCCTTGAGTGAGCGCAAGACTTGGGCAGAAAAACGGAATGCTCGATTTCGATATATCTTTCAAATCTAGATTGGTACGCAAAAATTCTGTTAAAACCTTTATACTTTGAGACTCTTTTTTGCGCACAAAAAACCCAGTGCTATTTAAATCAAGCCTCTCTAGCTTATAAAGCTTCCACTCAGCCTCATTGATTTGCCCACGCTGCGCATATAAGCCCGCGACCAATGCGCCCCACTCGATACCAACAATTTTATGAATCGGAATATTTTTTCTGTTCAATTCTTTTAAGACGCCGGCATGAGCAAAAGATTTATAACCACCTGGGCCGAGTATAACTGCGACTTTTTGCTCCGCCTGTGGCGGGCTAGAAGAGCCCGGTACTGTCAGCGACGGTTGCTGAGATTGAATATCTTCGCCTGCAAAATCATTTCGTTCTGTATTTTTCTGAGCTCCACGAGCCCCCGCATCTTGTGTTCGATCGCCTATACGTTTAGACACTTGCGAACACCCCGACAAGGTCAAAATAAAAATAAAGTGCACGACGACAACGAACCTCAAGCTACTTTTTAAAGAATAAAAAATTCGAGATGCTATAAAATTTATCATGACTGTTCAGCCTCAATATCAACGTTGAATGTTACGCAACAGATTCGGCAGTTACTGTAGCAATAAAATGTTGTCACTGACCACATTTTATTCAAATTTATCAATTGCATTATAGCCCCTCTGATATCCAGACTATAGTCTATGACCCTAAGACATACGTCGACTTTATGCGCTTGCCATTGCTTTTCTATGTGAGTGTTATATAATTAAATGATCACCAAAAAGTGGTGATTATTGAGTCATTTATTAAAGCCTATGGAGAAAAACGCATGCGCAAGTTCATTCTACTCACGTTCTGTATCTTATTCGGATTACTGCCCCACTCTGAAGCCGTATCGGCCGCGAAAATGTCAAAAAAGCAAAAGGCGCAGTTTTCAAAACCCTTTCCGATGTTGACCTTCGAGCAAATCGCCAGGCTCGAGTACTCTCAGCGAGTAAAGTATGTTAAGCAGTTTCGTCGCATTGCCCTAGAAATCGAAAAAGCGCAATTTATGTTCAAAGACCCGCTTTTCGTCAACAATCAATTGAAGGATGCCGGCGACAAATCTGAACTTTACGCCTTCATAATGGGAGACTTTTCTTATGCAGCTGACGATCACACTCGAGGAGCTCAAATATCAGATCGATGTATATATGCCTACAACTTAAGTAAATACCCTTCTGCACCTAGCGGAGAACGAAAACCCTTTGGTTGCGAAATTCCAAGTGGTGCAAGATGCAATGGTGCCAATGGTGCCGGAGTTCAATGTGGCTATTACCTATCGGGCTTAAGTGGAGCCGCTGATCGCGCCTGCATACCAAATGCTGTGCGATATAGAGCGACATCAGAATGTGATGTGGTTCGCTCTACACTTTCAAAAGAAAATGGCGCAGCCATTAACTCATCAATTGCTGACGCTGAAAAGTATTTCAAATTTAAAGTACCCGGGGCAAAAATTTCGAAAGCCGACATGACAAGTGAAAGCGCCGCGGCTGTTTTAAAAAACTTAGCAGACAACGCTTATGATGATAAAGCTTATGCAGAGTTAATATACGTACTTTCATTTTATAAGAAGAATAATGTTCAAATCCCGCTCAATCATTTAGGCGAGCAATACAATGCGATACGACCGGACGTATTTGAATCCAACGTCAACACTTTGCAAGCTAGTGTAAATCAGGTTTTTGGTGATTATATTAACCATTGTTCTCGCCCACTTTCTCAAGATGAAGTGAGCAAGCTTCGCGACCCGAAATGGATCAACGAGGCCGCGCAAAAAGGATTTTCTGCCGCTGTACTTGAAAAACGTCGTGTAGATGCCGTTGCACAACTTGATAGCGTTAGCAGCTCTGAATATCGCGTAGATAATGTTCTACAAATCCCAGAATGCCGCGCGATTTATGCCCGACGCGATGAAATCCAACGTAAAATGCATGAAATCGTAGGCAGTTACCCTGAACTTTCAGATGATGCACCCGCGATAGAGGTACCAACCCCCCCAGCACCCCCGAAAGATAATTATACAATACAGTCTACAGGTTGCTCATCAAATGTGGTGGCTGAAGTCGATCAGCTCTACTGGAGTTCTGCTCGCTGTGTTTCTTGTCTTGCCGAGCGCAATATGGCGAAAACCGCAAATGCTCAGACTTCTCAAGAAGAAAAAGATCGCCGACAATTTTATTCAACCTCAAAAAAATGGCTTTCGCTCTTGAGCACAATGGTCATCGCTTGTGACGATGGCGTTTCAAACAACACTCATGTTACACCCGAAACGATGATTCAGTATATGCAAACATACGGTCACTGCGACACTGATACTTATGAGTGGGATCCCGCTGGCCTTACAGGTGAAGAAAGAGCTCGAATCGAAGAATGGTCTGATAATGATTTTTGGTCAGACAAACGAAAAACTAGTGATCGCCCAGACATTGATATCAATAAAGACTTTGTGCGCGTTTATGGCATCAGCTATGAAAATGCAACCAAAGCATTTTGCGACCCAGACCAATTTAAAAAGAAATGGTACAATAGCCAAATTAGAAAGCGAAACGAAAACTATGTTAAGCCAACCAAATCTGTGCAAATGGCAGAGTCGCGCAAGCGCTGGCGTGATCTTCTTGACGGAAAATCGGACACCCGCTTAAAGCCAGTCATTAAGGTTTCACCAGATAACTACAAAAAAGATTCAGTGGCCGATGCACTCTTTCAGTGTATGCATGAATCAAGAAAAACTGCAGACGACCTTTATTCAGGCAACTCCAACACTTGTTCTAAAACAGTTTCATTCAGAGACGGCAATTATCAAAACGGATTTGATAAGATGGTTGATGACATCAAGTCGAACGGAGGAACAGCTTTGATGTTCAATCGCTCTGATTGTTTTGTTGCAAAGCAATATGAACTCGATGACAGACCTACACGCGGTGATAAGCGCGAGAGCATAGGATTTGTTGATCCAAAAGCTCAATGGAATGATTTAGATCGGTATGCTCAGATGGCCTATTTCAAAGGAGACAAGCGCCCTGTACTTTCTGGCTTTCCACAATATGGCCGAGCCGGTGAGGTAAAAGATGGCCGCAACAGACGCCCAATAGAAATTGAAGCCGAGTATCTCAATAGCTATAGCTTCACTGTTCCTTCTGGCGAACTGTGTACCATTGCAAATGGTGGCTCATCTTCTTCTGGAGGAAGCCGCAAGGCAAAGTAGCAATCATAATTTACGCGAAAAATTGTATTCAATTAAATCTCGAAGCCCCTGAGCTTCGAGACCAAATATTTCAAGCTGAGTTAAGGCTTGTTTTGTGGTTTTTGCGAGCAAGTTCTTAGTTTCTTCGATCCCAATAAGTTTAGGGAATCCAGAGCCCTCTAAATTTTTTGGATCATAATCAAGAATGTCGTCTGCAAGTTGAAATGCAAGCCCCAAGCTCAAGCCGAATTGTGAGATGACTTTTACTGAGTCATCAGACCGTGTGCTTTCAGCGGTCTTGGCTGAAACTTGATCCATCGCGATGATGGCTGCGCCCTCTGCCGCAACTCGGATCAATGCACCGGTTTTAAGTTCATGCATTTTAAGAAGTTCATCTTTTGCGGGTTGTAAATTTTTGCTAACACTATCTTTTGGCTCCGCAAATAAATTATTTTCGTGATCCTTCAGCATAGAAACATCTGCAACCTGGCCGGCCACCATTCCTGTCGTGCCCGCGGCTTCACTTAACAGCAAGCATAGCTTCAAGCCGACTGCAGGGTTCTCCCCGTAGTGCTGACTGATAATATAAAATGCTTCAGTCAGCAGAGCATCTCCCGCTAGCAAGGCCGTCGCTTCATCAAATTTAATATGATTGGTTGGCTCTCCTCGGCGAACATCATCATTGTCCATACATGGCAAATCGTCATGTATTAAGGAATACGTATGAACCATCTCAACCGCAGACGCGAAGGGCAAAATGAACTTATAATCTAATTTATAAGTGTCGGCGACAAGACTTGAAAGCACTGGTCTAAACCGTTTTCCCCCGGTAAAGAGCGAATACTCCATGCTGTCGATCAATTTGTCTGCTGACACCGGCAACTGCTGTCTTCGTACAGCAAAATGCTGTCGCAAGAACGCTTCAAACTGAGAGAGAAATTTCTCTGAACTTTTCAATGTCAATCGGCCTCGTCAAAATTTTTCGTATGAGCTTTTCCGTCAGCATCAACTTTAAGTAGAACCTTCACCTTCTCTTCAGCCTCGGTGAGCTGCTTTTGGCATTCACGAGAGTTTTTCACGCCTTCTTCAAAAAGCTTCAATGATTCTTCGAGCGGAAGGTTCCCACTTTCCATTTTAGTCACAATCTCTTCTAGTCTTGATAATTTTTTTTCGAAATCCATTTTGTTCCTCCGGTTCAATTAAAATTTCTAAATTTGCTTTCAATCTAATCAACATGTCTTATTCGCTGCCATCTCACCTTCACTTGTGAATACTCTTGACTTCGACAGTCAGGCCTCCTTGAGCAAGCGTAATATTTAATTGCTCGCCAGGTACCACATCACCAGATGACTTGACGATAATTTTTTTTACACCGCTTAATTTCTCAACTATCGAGTACCCTCTTTCAACTACACGTAGTGGGCTCATGGCATCTAAGCGCCCTGCACTTTGTCTGAGGAGCGAACTGCTTTTTTCAATATTTTTCACAATTGAATTTCTGAGGCTCATCTCTGCAAGTTGCAATCGCTTTAAGAGCTTCACAAGCATTTCTCTCGGTGAGCCGAGTTTTTTAAGCGCCAACTCAACTGTCATTCGCTGGTCTTCAATATAACGAAACACAGCTGACTCAAGACGAGTTGAGAGCTCATCACAACGAATTTGCAAGTCTTGCAACTTTCTCTGCGGATCAACTAAACGTTTACTTAATGACCGCACCTCATCAGACACCCGTCTAAAATTACTACTAAACCCCTGCCACAGGCGCGTCTTCAAACTTTGAATTTTCTCTTCAATTTCAGTTGCACTCTTCACAACAAGTTCTGCCGCCGCAGAGGGCGTTGGCGCTCTTAAGTCAGCAACAAAATCTGCAATTGTGAAGTCAACCTCATGACCAACCGCCGATATTGTCGGAATCCTCGACGCCGCAATTGCTCTCGCGACACGCTCATCATTGAACGCCCAGAGGTCTTCTATTGAGCCTCCACCTCTGCCGACTATAATCACATCCACGTCTGAAACTTTATTTATAAGTTGAATGGCTGAAACGATCGATGCTGGAGCTGGATCTCCCTGCACCAAAGCGGGCGCTAGTGTTATACGTGCAGAGCGGTAACGCCTTCGTAACACATTTAAAATATCTTGAATCGCGGCGCCGGTGGGAGATGTGACTAATCCAATATGTTTCGGAAATTGTGGTATCGCGCGCTTACGTTTTAAATCAAACAACCCTTCTGTTTGCAATTTGGCCTTGAGTTGCTCGTAAGCTTTTTGTAATGCGCCGGCGCCGACAGGCTCCATGTACTCGCAAAAAATTTGATAGTTACCGCGCACTTCGTAAACTGTGACCTTACCGCGAATTATAACCTCGAGACCATTTTCAGGTCTGAATTTTAATTTGGAATTAAGCCCCTTAAACATTACGGCGCTGATTTGCGCATTTTCATCTTTTAACGAAAAATAAAAATGGCCTGAAGTATGAGCTTTAAAATTTGAGATTTCTGCCCGCAACCAAATATGGTTGAACTCACCCTCGAGCATTTGCCGAATGAGTGAGTTGATTTCAGATACTGTATGAACATGGGGGGATTCTGAGTCTTTTGATGGAGACATCTTCGCTGCCGATGCCGCTGCCGCTGCAGATGTCGATGTCGATGCCGATGTCGACTCCTCGTCAAATGTTTCTATTACGTTTTCGGAGCGCTCAACGACTGCCGCCCTTGATTTATCAGCTGTTGCTTTATCAGCTGGAGGCGTCTCTTCTAGATTGAATCCCATTTGAATCTTTGTCACAAATTGCCTTAGTCTTTTCTACACGCGTCTTTTTGCGTGAGTCATTTGCATTTCTAGCGCGTCCACACTAAGACAGGCACGTCTTTGAGTCAAAGAAACTTGTTAACATGTTTTGACATATGCTCAAGGCCAAATAGCCGCTTGGCTTCGTATAAATTGTGCGTCTGACAAAGTAACCTTAGATTTTCAATTTCTGTTTTACCGCCCTTTGCAACAGGCACAATATGATCAACTTCAAGTCTATAGCGCGAGCCGCAGGGCTTAGAATCTCCTTTGGCCTTAAAGCTACATTTCGCCTCGCACTTTCGCCAAACTTCGGCTTTTAGGTGTGTCGAGATGTATGGTCGACAAATTTTATATTCAGGTTGAAGCTTTTCAGACTGAGTCTTTTCAGGCTGGGCTATTCCCGAATGTGTCAATTCATGTCGGGGCAGATTAGATGAAGTCTCTTCACATATAGTGCCCTGAGCATCAGGTACTTTTTCTGATGTGCTCTTGACGCACAGTATACCCGACGTCGGTTTCGCATGGCGCAATTCTTTACTACGATCCGAAGTTCCGCCGGACGCCTGAATTGAATTTTCTTCTCCTGCTTCAAATAAATTTTTACTCGCACCCTGAACTAAATTTTTACTTGTGCCATGAAATAAATTTTTACTCGCAATCTGAACAAAATTTTTGCTGGGCCTATGAGACGAACCGCGATTAGCAGTTCTATCTAGTTTAGATATGGCTATATCTGAAGCTTCATTTATGACCTCACGGTAACTTGCTCGTGGGATTTTACCGGAAATAAGAAGACGAATTTTATCTAATTTGGTTAATAATACACTGTCAGCAATAAACTTAATTTCAGTTAAGTCATCGGTGATTTGCCGTTGCCTATCCTTTGGCACAGAATTAGGCGACAAGTGGAGTAAAATCTTATCTACCTCTCGAACGGACTTATTTTCAACTTGAGATATAATCTCCCGCTTTTCTGTATTTGAAAGCTGAATTGAATTCTCTGATTTAATATCTCGAAAAAAGGTCTGCACCTTTGCCGCCGAGCTTAGACTTATAGATCCAGATGATACCTTTAGTTCAACCTCTGGCACATCGCGAATAAGCCTCATCGTCGCAATTCGCCGATAAGCCGCCCCAGATGAATAGCTAAAACGACGAACCAGAAAATCATACAACGACGGATACCCCATTTTGGCATAAATCATTCGGCGATCAATTTCGCGCAAATGCTGAAGAAGCTCCGCCGTCAGTCGACGCTCCTCTTGAATAATTTTTTCGGTATTTATTAAAATATCTTCGTCTGAAACTTGTCTCAGTAAATTTAACTTTTCTTGCATCATGTAAGTTCCCTTCTTTCATTTTTAACCACGGCTCATTACTTCAGGCATGATCTTCTGCCTGCACAAAATAGCGCACGAAAACCTCTATGCGATATCGCGGCCAATAAAAAAAGAAGCCAGCTCAAGCAGAATCAATATTTAGGTTGAAAATTACAGAATTTGAATTCGCGTCCCGGATGCGGACAATTTTACGCTTGCCAGATGTTTTGCAATGACCAGAGCGCGCCCATCACGAGACAAACTATGCCCAGCGTACGGTGCATATTCATTTGCTGCACGAGACTTGTCGGGAATCGCTCTTCAGCAATTTGCATGAGCTTTGGCGAATTCAGTACAAATGTCATCAAAGCCCCATAGGCGAGGATTATAAAAGGAAAAATAAAATCAAGTTCTTTATATGTCATAATTCACTTTTCGGCGGTTACGTCTCAATGTGTTACAGGACTTAGTGCTAATTTTTTCATCCTCCCGCGCACAATGTTCAATAATTAAAAATAAATCGTTCGGCACAAACATTGCGTCTATTGTGAATGGCTGAACACTTCTATAAGATAAGTGTGTGCTCTTGTGATCACTTGAAAAGTGAACCCTACCGACAGAGATTAGGGGGCTGTCCCTGGGAATGGTGTGCAAGCTCACCTCGTAGTGAGAAGCCTGAAGTTCCTAAATGGCCTACCGCACTAGTTATTACGGGTTCATAGTCATAGCTGATCACAGGAGTTTTTTTATTTTCGCGCTCGGTTTTTTAGATGACCGCTACAAGCGTACCCCATGTGCCGAATGTTGACCATCGTCCAGCTGCAGCAAATGCGTTGGCTCTTCTTTTGTCTAGTCAGCGCGGCCTCGTCGTCAGGAGTGACGACTTCTCTAGTGGAAATTGATACAATTGACCAATAGGTTTTGGATTTATTCTTAGTACTGAAATGCACTTTGAGTTCAAAATTATATATGTCTCATTTTGAGACGCTGAGATTAACAAATTATATCGGCTGTAGAATTTAGAGGTGAAACTGGCATAGCCATTGCTCTATAATACCTGCAGGGGGATCAAATGGGTTTACATTCGTTTAAATTGTCTAAAATTTTGATCGCTGTCATTGGATTTGTGATTTTGGGTGCTGGTGAGATGGTGAGCGCCCAAACTGCTCTTACTATGCCCTCGACAGGGTTTGACGAATGTATTAAAAAAAATACCAGCGGGAGCTACACTGAAGAATCCACTACCAATGCCCTGAAAATTTGCGAGCACTTGCAACCTGGTTACACAAACGAATGCGAAGAAAAACAAACGGCATTTGAAAAAGCAAAAGGCGAATTTAACCAATCCTGTCTGTCATCAGGAGATAAATGCTATGACGATGCGCTCGCATGCACAGCGTGTAAAGGTGATAAATTGCCGTCATATTGCCCCGGTGGCCTAGATCCAGCAGAAGAGCGAAAGGCGCGAGCCGCTGCTATAAAAGCAAAAATGACTGGCCCAACAACTACCGTGAAAAGCAATGCTGCACGTATTGGCCAAATAAACTCATGCCCATCTGTAGGCATGAAGCACGTAGAAGAACTTAAAAAAGACGTAGAAGATGAACAAGATAAAAATGAAGGCCTAATTGATGATCTCAATTCAGCAGTCGAAGATTTACAAACCGCCGAAGGCGAAGCTAAACAAGCTCAAGCTGATTTAAAAGCTGAACTTGAAGAACTTACTAATGACCGCGACGAGGCAGAAAAAAAATTGAAAGCAGACACCATAGAAGAAATGAAAGCCAAAAGAAAAGAATATGACGAGTTAAACGATCAAATTTCTCAGCTGACCCTAAAAATTCAAGAAATCAATATGCAAAAAATTGAGGCGCTCAGCCAGGCTGAATTAAAATGCCATAATCAAGCTCTCGAACAATTATCAGTTTTTCTAAAAGATCGTCGGGCGGCGCTCAATGCTTCACAACTTTCAGCCGGCTCACTAAAAAATCTATTTAGCTCCGCCGGCCCTACACGCAAAGATAAAAATGCAAATTTTGCCAATAAATATTATGTCTCATGTCTAGAAGATACAAACCACATCAATAGAATAAATACTATTAAGCGCGCGCACGCTTTGCAACTCGAAACAATTAATCAGAGCATCAACTCAGCCCGTGCCGGACAAATGAAACTCATACAAGAAATTTCAGGCGAAGAAACTCAAGCCAAATTTAAAGAAGCCCTTGAGTGGATTTATAAACAACACCAAAGAAAAACACAAAAAGCCGAAGAAGCATTCTTAGCTAAAATGCAAATCGACAACGCAAAAATTGAAGGATTGAAAAGAAAAATTCAAGAACTTCAAAAGCGACGTGATGAATCTTCACTTAAACTTCGCAATAAAATTGCCATCTACGGCACAGCAGATGAAAGATCAGGCGGCCTTGGCAAAGACGACCCGCAAGCTAAATTTCTCGATAATTACGGCTCACTCAGAAGCAAAGCCGAAGATTATTTGCTTTCATGTTGTAGCGGTGGCACTAATAACGGCACTTGTAAGCCCGCCCGAACCGCTTATTGCGCAGACAAGACATCTGCTGACCTTACGGGGGATGACGGCTTGTGCAGTGGTGAAACCAGTCGCCAAGGGAAATTGCTAGAACGAAAAAAATCGGGCTCTACTAAATAACCGCATAGCTGATTTATCAAAATCAAGCTCAACTCAAGCCGCGGGCTCACCCATTTACTCTCGTGAGTAACGCGGCGCTCAACAAGCAATCAAATCTCGGGGTCAGCAGGCCTCGACACTCACTCGTAAAACATATAAATTAGAACCCTTAATCTTCAGTCAACATAAGGGTTCTACAATATGAAACTAAAGAAAATACTTGCAGCGCTCATTGGTACATTTTTTCTTGGACTTGCAGCCATTATTACATTCGTAATGCTGATGAACTCGCAGCTACCTAAAATGATATCTGTCGCCGACTACCAACCACTTCTTGTCTCAGAAGTTTTTGATCGAAGCGGCAATAAAATTGGTGAGTTCTCTAGAGAGAAACGAACCCTGGTTACATTTAATGAAATCCCCAAAGTTGTAGTAAATGCGTTTCTTGCCGCTGAAGACTCTTCTTTCTTTGAACACGGTGGTATCAACTACGTGGCCATTATGCGCGCCATGCTCGCCAACTTAAAAGCGGGGCACAAAGTTCAAGGTGCTTCAACTATCACGCAGCAGGTGGCTCGCTCACTCCTACTGACCAATGAAAAAACCTACACACGCAAAGTAAAAGAAATTCTTCTCGCTTACCAAATGGAAGAGCATTTAAGTAAAGAAGATATTCTTTATCTTTACCTCAACCAAATATTTTTAGGGCAAAACGCATACGGCATAGCTGTAGCGGCCGACGTATATTTTAATAAACCGCTAAAAGATATCACGCTACCAGAGGCGGCCATATTGGCCGGCCTACCAAAGGCACCGAGTGATGCCAACCCAGTTCGACATCCTCACCGAGCTAAAGAACGTCAGCGCTATGTTTTAAATCGCATGGCCGAAGAAAAATTTATTACTGATGCCGAAGCTGAGGCCGCAGCAGCAGAACCCGTGCAAATATATATGCGCAAAAACTATTGGGAGCTTGCGCCGCACTACCTTGATACTGTCCGACAAATGCTTATAGCAAAACTTGGCGAAGAAACTGTTCTCGATAAAGGCCTACGCATCTACACAGGCCTCGATTTACCAAAACAATTAGAGGCACAAAAACAAGTGCAAATTGGTCTTCGAGATTTAGATAAACGCCAAGGCTACCGCGGCCCACTTGAAAATACTGATGACGTAAATAAAATTGCCGAAATATTACGCGAAACTCGAGACAACCTACTCGACAGCCAATCTGAATTTAAACTGATGCAGCCAGACGGAACATTCAAGGCACACCCTCCTCTTAATTTAACAGGCTACGAACAGACCAGCGAAAATAAATCTGGTGAAACCTCGAAAGCAGACAGTAAAGAGGCCAAGCGATTACCCGTACTGCCCCAATACATAAAACCCGGAGAAATCGTTAAGGCCGTCGTCACCAAAGTTGATGACGAATGGGGTTTAACTTATGTTCGCTTTGCAGAATCTGTTGGGCTAATTGACGTAGACTCGATGAAGTGGGCGCGCGTACCAGACCCAAACGTAGATGTGCGTTGGGCGACAGAAATAACCGAGCCCAGCAAAGTACTAAAAAAAGGCGATGTGATTCAAGTTCAAGTCATAGACTCTAAATTTCATTCAACTGTAATTAATGAAAAGTTATCTGATCTAAAAAAGGCGGCAGCAAAAAACAAAAAGGGTAAGGGTTTTGAAATGCCAGCGTCGCTCCCCAACTTTGCCGAGTATGCTCTTGTGGAGCTTGAACAAGAGCCCCTTGCTGAGGCCGCCCTATTGTCAATCGATCAACGCACAGATGAAGTTATCGCCATGGTCGGAGGCTATGACTTTAATCGATCTCAGTTAAATCGGGCGATTCAAGCCTCAAGACAAACAGGCTCGGCCTTTAAAACAATTGTATACGCTGCGGCTTTAGATAATGGCTTTACTCCCGCAACAGCCATACTTGATGCCCCTATTGTTTTTGAAGAAGAACAAGAAGTTGTCGGAGCAGACAATGCCGACACCATTACAAAAAAATGGAAGCCAACAAATCACTCAAACAAATTTGTCGGTGACATTCTATTTCGAAATGCTCTAATTCAATCGTTAAACGTACCCTCTGTAAAAATAATTGAGAAAATTGGAGTTAGCTTCGCAGCTGAGTACGCAAGACGACTGGGGTTATTTAGCTCACTCAATATGGACTACACTCTAGCTCTCGGCTCTAGCTCTGTAACTCTATATGAAATGACGAAGGTCTTTTCGCAGCTCGGTCGCCTCGGTAAAAAATCGCATCCAATTTTAGTTAATAAAGTTGAAGATAATGCCGGCAATGAAGTTTGGGGCAAAGTGTATTTAGATGAACGCTTCGAATCGCAAATAAAACCTATTGAAGATGATTTTGAAAGAAGAAGACTCAATTATTTGGCGTACGAACGCGCTACAAGTGCTGGCCAACCTTACGTCTTACCCACTCCGGCTGAAGGTGAACCCCCAGTAAAAAATCCGGCATTAGAACCGCCTCTGTTTTTTAAAGACCCCGAACAGCTAATGAAACCTGAGACCGCTTATGTTATTTCAAGTCTTTTACAAAGCGTTGTCGCTGAAGACGGTGGTACCGGCGGGCGCGCTCGTTCTCTTGGTCGCCCAACAGCAGGTAAAACAGGAACAACTAATGCATATTATGATGCCTGGTTTTTAGGTTACACGGCCAATATCGCAACCGGCGTATGGGTTGGATATGACCACGAGAAAACCCTAGGTAAGGGTGAGGTCGGCGGCCGCAGTGCGCTTCCTATATGGGTTGAATATATGAAGTTTGCCCATGAAGGAGTTCCGCCTAAGAACTTTAATGTTCCTGATAATATTGTGTTTGCAAGCATTGATAATGAAACTGGCCGCTTGGCTTCTGCCCAATCTAAAGAAGTAGTCAGACAGGCATTTATCTCAGGGACAGAGCCTACAGATATACAAGATGAAATGAGCAATGATAAAGACGAACAGCAAGAATTTTATAAGGAAGACCTTTCGGAATGAAATACATCCATCTCTGGGGGGTTAGACAAAATAATCTAAAAGATCTAGAGGTGAAAATTCCGATAGGGTCATTCACTGTTATCTGCGGCCCAAGCGGATCTGGCAAAAGCTCACTGGCCTTTGAAACTTTATATGCGGAGGGGCAACGCCGCTACATAGAAAGTTTATCTAATTATACAAAACAATTTTTAAACAAAGCTCCCAAGCCCGATATCGATGGTATAGATAATATACCGCCCGCTATTTCTCTCGAACAAAAAAATAGTGTGAAATCTTCGCGGTCAAGCGTTGGCACAACGACTGAAATTATAGATTATCTTCGTTTACTGTTTGAAAAAATTGGCAAAGCCTACTGCCCAACACACCACTTGGTTTTAGAAAAACAATCGCCAACTGCTGGCACTGAGAAAATATTAAAGTATTTGCGCGATAAACGCGGGTATATCTTAACGCCCATTTACGCAGATGACCGCACGCTAAAAGATAAAAAGCTCCTTGCTCAACTGATTCAAGATGGAATTCTCAGAATATACTTACCCGCAAAACCCATCACTAAGGGGAAGCCTCTTAAAGAGAAAAAAACAGACACAAAAAAGAGTAAATCAAAAGTAAGTAAAAAAAATAAAAGTAAGGTAGACAAGCTCGCGGCGACTGTGCCTGCACAGAAAACAGTAGGAACAATTATTGAGCTCAATGAAAAGACAAAACTGCCTAAAGAAGATTTTTATATCGCCGTCGATCGCGCCAGTTTTTCTGAAGCTGACCGCGACCGCTTAACAGACTCACTTTCACAAGCCTATCACTTTTCATTAAAGTACAATTCACATCTCAATTTTGCCCGCGCTGAAGTTATCACAACAGAGGGTGACTATCTGTTGTTAAGTGAAGAGACCTCTTGTTCAATATGTGAATTTTCTTTTCCGGATATTCATTCAAGTCTTTTTAGCTTCAACTCGCCTGTTGGCGCTTGTGAAACCTGCAAGGGCTTCGGCAACATATTAAAAGTTGATCCTGAAAAAGTAATTCCTAATCCAGAGCTTACCGTTGCCCAGGGCGCACTAAAACCTTTTGCTATGCCTAGCGCGACCCGCGATAAACGCGAACTCATGAACTACTGTAAAAAGAAAAAGATAGATGTGCACACCCCCTGGAACAAGCTCTCGCAAAAGCACCGAGACATGCTATGGCAGGGAGATGACGATTTTTGGGGCATTGAAGGCCTGTTTAAATATCTCGAAACCAAAAAATACAAAATGCATGTTCGCGTCTTTATGGCTCGACACAAAAGCCCCTTTCAGTGCCCAACATGTAAAGGCTCCCGCTTAAAAGAAGCCGCGCTTCAAGTGTTTATTGATAAAAAAAATATTGCCGATTTCTGCAAACTCACTGCTGCTGATCTTTTAGAAGACATGCTCAGCCTTAAGCTTTCAGAGCATGACCAAGTTGTCTGTGCCGAACCTTACCGACAAATTGTTTCGCGTCTTGGATTTTTAAATGATGTTGGTGTCGGTTATTTATCATTAGACCGCCCAACAAAAACATTGTCTGGCGGAGAGTACCAGCGCCTAAATCTTTCAAATCAATTGGGTGTCGGGCTATCGCAAACATTATACGTACTCGACGAACCAACTATAGGACTCCACCCGCGCGACAATGATCGTCTTATTAGCGTCCTCCATAAACTTAATGATCTCGGTAACACCCTTGTTGTTGTGGAGCATGACCATGATGTAATCAACAATGCCACCCACCTTATTGAAATGGGCCCGGGCTCTGGGCATCTCGGCGGGCAGATGATATTTGAAGGCAATAAGAATGAATTTTATAAAAGTTCAAAGTCGATCACCGCTCCGTATTTGAATCCGAATCGCACATGGGTACCGTTGAGAGAAACACGGCCACTTAATATCAATAAATATAAATACTGTATCGAGATGACCGGATGCCGTGGGCATAACTTGAAAAATATCGATATTAAAATACCGCTCAATAGAATTGTGACCGTAACTGGAGTAAGCGGTTCGGGTAAATCTTCACTCATTGCCGACACGCTTTATCCAGTCGTCGCGCGCAATCTGAATTTAGAGTATATACCGGCACTAGAACATGATGCTATTTTTGGTCTTGAGCATGTCAAGAATGTGCTGTTTTTAGATCAATCACCCATCGGCACGACGGCACGAAGTAACCCCGTCACTTACATGAAGGTTTACGACGCAATTCGTACAGTCATGGCCTCATCAAATGAAGCGCGAGGGCTCGGTTACACGCCCAGCACATTTAGCTTGAATGTTGATGGCGGCAGATGCCCCGTATGCAAAGGTCTTGGCGTTGAAATCATAGACATGATGTTTATGGATGATCTTGAAATACCGTGCGATACCTGTGATGGTAAAAAATTTCGCCCTGAGGTTCTTGAAATCACTTACCGTGGTAAAAATATACATCAGATACTGAATATGACTGTTAATGAAGCCATGGACTTCTTTGTTAATTACCCCAATATCAGGCGCCCACTTTCACTCTTAAAAGAAGTGGGACTTGAATACATTGCTCTCGGGCAAAGCTCTCGAACTCTCAGCGGTGGTGAAAGTCAGAGATTAAAAATAGCTCGTGAATTTTCGCAAAGTCAGCAAAACTCAACGCTCTATATATTAGACGAGCCCACTACTGGCCTTCATTTTAAAGAAATACAATTGCTTATTCGAGTGCTCAATCGGCTAGTTGATGCGGGCGGAAGTGTCATACTCGTTGAACATAATCTCGAAATAGTACGCGCATCTGACTATATTATAGACTTAGGTCCTGAAGCTGGTGCCGGCGGCGGAACCCTCATTGCGGCCGGGACTCCTGAAGAAATCATGAGCAATACCAAGAGCTTAACCGGGCAGTATTTAAAAAAATATCTCGCTTAAGTTGTCTAAGATTTTGACGATAAGAATGATGGGCAAGAGGCCTGTCAAAGGAGTAGTCATGATCAATTGGGATGAGTTCGAGCATATACACGTAATTAAAAAGTTAAAACAGATTATGTCA
>JAGRAK010000050.1 GCA_020434645.1 Bdellovibrionales bacterium
AAGAGCAGTTACCGCTCCTTGCATTGCAACTTCGGCATTTTTTTTGAGTTCATTTATCATATCGGAATCCTCCGTTATTTAACTATAGTTCCAACTTTTTGACCGCTCACTACTTTTACGATGTTATCAGGATCTTTTAAGTTAAAAGTTATAATAGGAAGTTTATTGTCCATACATAGACTGATGGCAGTTGAATCCATAACTTGTAGCCCACGGTTTAATACGTCGATATAGCTTAGGTCTTGAAACATCACGGCGTCTTTATGCTTAGCGGGGTCTTTATCATAAATGCCGTCAACTTTAGTCGCCTTTAGAATAACTTCAGCGTTGATTTCCATCGCTCTTAGGGCGGCGGCGGTGTCGGTTGTGAAGTAGGGATTGCCTGTTCCGGCTGCAAAAATAACGACGCGGCCTTTTTCTAAGTGCCTCATAGCTCTTCTGCGAATGTAAGGTTCGGCAATCTCAGCCATTGCAATCGCGCTTTGAACACGAGTGGGAAGATCCATTTTTTCAAGCGCATCTTGAAGGGCTAGACTATTTATACAAGTGGCAAGCATTCCCATATAGTCTGAACTGGCGCGATCCATTCCGTTTGCAGAGGCAGCAAGACCGCGAAAAATGTTTCCGCCCCCAATAACTATACCAATTTGTGTGCCCAGAGCATGGGCGGCTTTAACGCCTTTAGCAATGTTATGAATGACTGTGGTATTTATGCCAGAGCCTTGCTCACCGGCGAGTGCCTCGCCGCTGAGTTTTAATAAAATGCGTGAATATACCGGCTTTGCCAAAACTATCCTTTAACTTGTCTTGCAACTTCTTCTGCAAAATTATCTTGTGGCTTTTCAATTCCTTCGCCAAGTTCATAACGAATAAATCGACGGATCACCACGTTTTCACCAAGGGAAGCTATGGTCTCTTTGAGATATTGTTCAATTGTGAGGTCTGGATTTTTAACGTATTTTTGATCGAGTAGACAAATGTCTGCCGACCATTTTTTAAGTTGGCCTTCGACGATCTTTTCAAGCATTTCGGGTTTTTTGCCTTCTTCAGCGGCTTTTGCAAGAAGAATGCGTTTTTCAGTGTCGCGAACATCTTGTGGGATTTCATCACTTTTTACAAAACGCGGGCTCATTGCGGCAATGTGCATGGCCACATCTGCGACGAATTTTGTAAATCCATCTGTGCGAGCTAAAAAATCTGTTTCGGAGTTAACTTCAAGAAGGACTCCAACGCGACCGCCAGCATGAATATAAGAATGAACAAGGCCTTCGGCAGCAACTCGTCCAGACTTTTTATCAGCTTTTGCTATCCCTTTTGTTCTAAGCCATTCAACAGCTTTATCGAAGTCGCCTTTGCTTTCTTCTAGAGCTTTTTTGCAATCCATCATACCTGCGCTTGTTCGTTCGCGTAGGTCGCGAACGAGTGTGGCTGTAATATTCATTTTAGCACCTTTCTCTTCAGTCATTATTTTTTAGTAGTTTTTTCTGCAGTGGTTTCAGAGTCTTCTGATGAAGTATCAGCATCTTCTGAATCTGTCGTCTGTTCGCCAGACTCAAGCTCCATTTCGATTTCAACTTCATCTGCTGTCCCAGCAGCTACTAGCTTACGACCCTTAGAGAATTTGAATACAGCGGGGCCGGCTTCGGCTGGTTGCTGTTTAGTTTTAGCTTGTTGTTCGGCTTTTTCTTCTTTGTCGGGAGCAGCCGTTTCAACTTGTTTTTTCATTTCTTCTTGCCATTGTGCCGCACCTTCATTGAAGGCGTCTGCAACCATATTGGCAAAAAGCTTTATTGAGCGAATGGCGTCATCGTTACCAGGAATTGGAAAATCAATTACTTCTGGGTTTGTATTTGTGTCGGCGATACCGATTACAGCGATACCAAGTCGTTTCGCTTCAGCTACGGCAATATGTTCTTTATTTAAATCAATAACAAACATAGCCGATGGCATATCTTTCATTTCGCGAATACCGTTTAGGTATTCAGTTAGACGAAGATAATCTTTTTCAATACCGGCACGTTCTTTTTTAGAGAAAAACTCGAGTTCATTTTTCTCACGCATTTGATCAATTTTGCGTAAGCGTTGAATGCTGGCTTGAATAGTTTGAAAGTTTGTGAGCATTCCGCCGAGCCAGCGTTTCGTCACATAGTATTGGCCGCATTTGTTAGCCGCTTCGATAATCGGCTCAACAGCTTGTTTTTTAGTTCCAACAAAAATAAGTCGTCCGCCCTTTGCGGCAACACTGCGAACATAGTCAGCAGCGTGCTTGGCGTGCACGATTGTTTTTTGTAGATCTATTATGTGAATTCCACCGCGTGATGTGTAAACATACGGCTTCATTTTTGGGTTCCAACGCTGCGTTTGGTGTCCGAAGTGAACTCCAGCGTCGAGCATTTCTTTCATCGTAACTGACATATAGTACCTCTCTGGTTAAACCACCTTCTCGCGGATGACTCCGACAACCGGAGCACCAGAAAGTCGCAAGAAGTGTGTATTAAATTAGTTGGTAAGGTCTAACACGAAGCATCGCCTGCGAGCAAGCTCGGCGATGCGTTGTCTACAGATGGTTTGTAAATGATATTTTGAATAGATAAGTAGGCCGCATGGGCGCTCATAATGCTTTGCGCAATTCCGAGATGAGAAGAGGCTGTTGCTGGATAAATCGTAAGATTATCAGCCACTTGGGTAATATCTTTTTGATCGAGAAGCCATGCATAGTCGGCTGCCGATTGCGGAATCACCGAGATGATCTCTTTTGGACGAGCTTCTAAATCAGGAAAAGCTTTGCGAATAAGCTTACGCATGCCTTTTATAACGTTGGCCACAGACTCGGCATCATCACTGAGTTCAGTATTGATATAGGTCTCCCAAACAGAGTGATAAGTGGGAGCAGCTGAATCAAGCTCAGAAATTCTAAATTGACCGACGCAAGGGTCTTGCTCGTCTTGATTTGGAATTAAAAAAATCAGATTGGAGCCATCAAACAGTGGCTTTTCGTGTTGCATTTCAAGTGCGACTCGCGCCCAGCGCGCACTTTTCATAATTCTCGAACGAACGCGTGCGCCTAAGTTTTCTTCTGGCAGAAAATCTAGTATTTCACGAGGAGAGTTGAGAAATACATAGTGGTCGGCAATCACTTCTTGTGAGCCATTGATAATGATTTTGTCGATTTTAGAAGCTGAAAATTCAATTTTGCTGATTTCTGAATATGTAAAGGGCTTTGTCTTTAGACAGCTTGTTAAGCCCTCTACCGCATCTTGTAGAGAGCAGTTGAGTTCAAAACTTTGCGAAGAGTTAAGACGAGAAAGCGGCTGTACGGCAGCCGATTTAGAATCTCCGAATCCAACAAATGGTTTGAGGGTACCGTCTTCAAACGTAAGTGGCTGAAGTTCTTGTTCGGTAATGACTACAGGCTCAACTATGAGTGTGTTTAAGCTTTCAAGTGCGATTTTGAGTTCGGAACTTGCGGGATAAAATGGAAGTTGCTGTCCATGGCGTAACTTTTGACTTTTTAGGCAGTCCCCAATGTCGATTAAAGTTACTGAGTGGCCATCTCGCTCCAAATGAGTTGCGAGAATTAGTCCTGCAAATGAATCACTAATAATGGCAATGGCTTTTTTTTGCATGGGATCAGAATCAGATTTGGCTAGTTCTGTGTCAAGAACTAACCGTTTTCGCTTATATGAGTTATAAAAACGATACTACCAGCCTAAAACGTAGGCAAACATGAGCGGTGCTACGATCGAGGCATCAGATTCGACGATATGTTTGGGTGAACTGATATCGAGCTTGCCCCACGTTATTTTTTCATTGGGGACGGCGCCAGAATACGAACCGTAACTCGTTGTGGAGTCGCTAATTTGGCAGAAGTAAGCCCATTTTGGAGTTTTTTTACCAAGATCTTGTTCAAGCATTGGTACGACACAAATAGGGAAGTCACCCGCGATACCTCCGCCAATCTGAAAGAAGCCAATGCCTTGTTTGCACTGAGCTTCTTGATACCATGACGCGAGGCTGATCATATATTCAATTCCCGATTTAACAGCATATCGACTGACATGGCCATCTATCACATGGCCAGCAAAAATATTGCCGAGGGTTGAGTCTTCCCAGCCCGGCACGAAGAGGGGGAGATTTTTTTCGGCTGCGGCAGCAAGCCAAGAATTTTTGATGTCGATTTGGTAGGACTCTTTAAGCAAGCCTTCATTTAAAATTTCATAAAAATATTGGTGTGGTAAATATTCTTTCTTGTCTTTTGTTGCCGTCTTCCATTTGTCTATTATAACGCCTTCGATTTTTCTGATGGCTTGTTCTTCTGGAATGCAAGTGTCAGTGACGCGGTTTAAATGTTTTTCAAGAAGTTTCATCTCATCTTGAGGAGATAAATCTCGATAGTTCGGGATGCGCACATAGTGTTCATGAGCAACTAAATTAAAAAGATCTTCTTCTAAGTTTGCGCCGGTACAAGTGATGGCGTGAACTTTATTTTGACGAATCATTTCGGCGAGAGAAAGGCCGAGCTCACCAGAGCTCATAGCGCCGGCTAGAGTGACCATCATTTTACCATTGGCTTCGACATGCGTTTTGTAGCCTTCAGCTGCGTCTTTGAGCGCGGCCGCATTGAAATGGCGATAATGATGCTTAATAAATTGGGTAATTGGACCCATAAATCCCCTTTGCCGTTATTGTTGTTAGCGATGGTTTACAGGAGTAAGGGGGGGAGTCGTCAAGCGCGGCGACGGAATGCATATAAAATGAAATGTAGCCAGCGAAGAAGAGTTCGAGTTGGATGGCGCAGTATGCTGAATTTGACAATAAACTCTGCAAGTGGCGGAGATAATCTGTAATAGCAGTTGATAAATATGCGACCGGCGAAGCTATGTGCAAGAACACTGTCGCGAAAATTTCTAAAATCCATCACAATGGGATGATCACTGTCTTCAAATGCGGCAGTGGCAATAAAGCACTTACCAGCACTCGCTTTACATTTTTTTAGAAAATCACGAACGATGTCAGGATTTTTTGCAGAATGAGAAAAAGATTGTGCATTTTTGATGATGTCAGGGAAGAGCGGCGAGAAGGGTAAAAATTCAGCCAGCTTGCGACTGACTAGGGCCATCCGCTCCCGATACTTGGGGTTTGTGTCGTAAATACGAAGCAAATCCCAATAAGTGGTCGCAATTATCGTGAGCTCTTTAGAGCGCGCCGATTTACCGAAGACTTCTGGGTTGAGCGTGCCTGGCTTTAGATCATATGATATTTCAAGAACACGAATGTATTTTTCATAACTAACAGCCGCTTCAGCGTATGCTTTCTGTGACATCATTTGACGGGCATGTCGAACGAGATTCACACGACTCTTCCAAACCATGTGTCGATTTTTTTCACGGGCTTGCGCTTCAATTCTTAGCTTAACGCCCTGAGAGACCTGGCTTGTGAGGCTGCTGTAGCATGACGAGCAGACTTTGCTGGGCAAGTTGCTGGTCGCCGCTTGTTTTTGAAAGAGCGCTTTAGTTTTATCATCAACATCAATGAGGTCAGTGGCGGCATTGCCGCACTTTGGGCATGTTTTGATTTGTAAAGAATCGCTCATCACTCTGTATTTTGGACTAAAAACGGAGGGGATTACAGTAAATTTAACGGATCGATGTCGACCTGCACTTTAGTCCCAGCTGAAATCCAACTGTTGTCATTCAGTAGTTGTCGACAAAATGCGCTTAGGACGTTGGGAGTGATGGTTTTGAGCAAAAGATGGTATCGATATTTGCCGCGAAGCTTTGCAAGAGCGGCTTCGGTTGGACCAAGAATTTGAATTTTTGAATAGGCCGGGTTTAAACTTTTTAAGTGCTCGGCGCGATCGGCGAGTCGTTCGGCGGTTTCTATGCCGAGACGAGGTGTTTTTGCAGTGATTCGCATTGAGGCGAGGCGCCCGAATGGTGGATAGTTAAGCTCTTTGCGTTCACGCAATTCAAATTCTGCGAACTCTTTATATTGAATATTCTTTGAGTAATTAATGCTGGGGTAATCTGGATTATATGTTTGAATCACGACGCGTCCACCATCCATAACATGCCGGCCAGCCCGCCCACTAACCTGGGTGAGAAGCTGAAAACTTCTTTCAGTGGCTCGAAAGTCAGGTAGGTTGAAGCCCACATCAGCTAATACCAAGCCCACCAAAGTGAGCTTTGGAAAATCTAGCCCCTTGGCAATCATTTGGGTGCCGATCAGAATATCAATCTCATGGGACTCCATTTTGCTAATCAGCTCTTCTAAAAGTTCTCTTGAGTGAATTTAATCACGATCAGCGCGCGCTATTTTTTTATCAGGAAAAAGTTTGCGCATATCTTCTTCTAGTTGTTCTGTACCGAGGCCAAGTGCTTTGGGCTCGCCTTCTTTACAACTTTCACACACATGGCCGAGTTGAGCATTGTAGTCGCAGTAGTGGCAAACTAAGTTTTTGCGGCCGTGTTGTGTGAGCGAGATGGCACAGTTCGGGCAGCGGTATATGTACCCACATTCTGAACACAAAACTGTTTGTGCGATTCCTCGGCGATTTAAAAATAAGGCGACTTGTTCATTTTTTTCTAATGTATTTTGAATTTCAGCAAACAAGGTGGGGCTCAGCCAGTAGGGCAGATCATGCAGCCCTTCGATTTTTTTTTCTTTCAGTTTACGCAAGTCAACAACCTCAACTGACGGGAGCTTGCGATCACCAACACGTGAAAACATAGAGTGAAGTTTATAACGACCAGATAAAGTGTTCTGCCAAGATTCAAGGCTTGGTGTCGCCGACCCTAAAATAATCGGGATATCATAATTTTTAGCAAGAACAATGGCGGCATCCCGCGCGTTGTATTTAAGCTTTTCATCTTGTTTGTAACTAGGCTCATGTTCTTCATCAATAATAATGATTCCGAGATCATCAATGGGGCAAAATAGCGCCGAGCGGGCGCCTATTAAAATTTTCTTCTCATTGTCGACCATAGACCACCATTGAGTAGTGCGTTCTCGATCGGTAAGATGAGAGTGTATGACGGCAATTTGATCACCAAACCGCGAGGCAAAGCGCTGTATAAGTTGTGGTGTGAGGGCAATTTCAGGAACCAACACAAGGCCTCGCTTACCTCGTGCAATTGTGTCTTCAAGCAGCTGTAAGTAAACTTCAGTTTTGCCAGATCCGGTAACGCCATGTAATAGGTGCGGTTGAAAGCCTGAACCAGAAAGTATGCTCTTCACGCAAGAGGCTTGTTCATCTGTAAGTGTTGGTCTTGGCAAAATTTCTATGCTTTTTAAAATGTCAGATTTTTTAGATTTACGATTTGAAGTTTTAGTTTTCAAAGCCGGAAAAGCCAAAGACGTAACAAGCCCCACGGGGTGCACATAGTAATCGGCTACCCACTCCATCCAGCTTAAAAACTTTTGCGGGAGTAGTGGGCGATCTTTGTTTAATGACTCAATCGACTTAATTTCAAACTCACTAGAATTCACGCCCTCACCAAGAATGACAGCCTTGGCTTTTCGGCGGCCGAGCGGAACAATGACCGAAGTGCCTGCCGGCCAATCTTCTGTTGTTTTATAAGTGAGCGCGTTAAGCAGCGGGGCATCTACGGCAATTCGAACAAAGCGTTCATGAGGCACGGATTACCTCATGTGAGTGTAGAAATATCGAATAGTCTCGTCGTCAGGAAAAAGCCGACTCAGGTTTGGGTTTTCACCATAATTTAGACTTGTCGGCTGCAGTGAGGTCTTAACTTGTGTGGTGCTGTTTATGGCATTCACATTCTTCACTTGAATTTTAGCTGATTTGTCGCCCCAGCGTAAATCAAGTGTGCTCGGGTACCAAAGCCCACGACTGTATTTTTTGAAGTCATCAGCACGAATTTCGAATTGAGAGGGCAGGCGTAGTTTTCTGACATGAAACTGATCTTGCTCGATCCAGATGCCGGGATACAAATCTGAACTAGAAACAGGCGTTGGAGAGCCAATGGCATAACTCACACTGCCGCCTGTGCGAGAAAGTCTCACATATGGCTCCGCAGGTGGAAAAGGGGATTTTTCAGAGTAACGATGTGAATCGCTCTTAAGAGATATTGCGGGCGCAATTTTTTGCGCAACTAGCATGGGCTTAATATTTTTAGAAAGTCGGTAGTGAAAATAGGGCTCAAAAAAATCGTTGGGTATTTTCTCGGCCCGGCGCGCCCCATTTTCGTCGACAAAATAACGACGATTATTCTGATAAACATATGTTAAGCGAATACGATTTTGTAGACTGCCGCGGCCAGTAACTTCTAAGCGCAAGTTATTTTCATCTTGTACAGTCCAGCGCTCATGAATAATGAGGGGCTCTTCGCCGTGATTCAAAACAAGGTCTTGCTCTACGGTGTAAACACCTTTGCCGTGATTGTCTGATGTGCGAGACATGATCATCCAATAAGGCGGGATATAAGCCTGGGCGTTACTGCTGAATAGTAGGCAGAGAATTAAATATAATAAAAATGATGAGATTTTATTTTTCATAATGTGGGTACCAACTTTTTTAAATAGGTGCGTAAGTCTGAGCTCAGATCTTCGCGCATAAGAGCGATTTCAATATTGGCCATAAGATAGCCGAGTTTATCTCCAGCGTCGAATCGTTTTGCTTTAAATTCTGATCCGAGCATTCCATATTTTTTGGCCACATCGGTCATGGCGTCGGTGAGCTGAATTTCACCATTTTTACCGGGCTTTGCGTTTTTTAAAGAATCAAAAATTTGTGCTGTAAAAACATATCGGCCGGGCAGAGCGTAGCGACTTGGTGCTGTTTCTTTTTTGGGCTTTTCAACAACATCTGTGATTTGAATTTGTCCGGCAGAATTTTTTTCGCCGGCGACAATTCCGTATTTCTCGACTTGATCAGGTTCAACTTGCATAACGGCGACGGTCGAGAGACCGGTTTCAGAAAAAACATTTGTGAGTTGTTCAGTAACCGTGGGCTCGCTCACTGCGGAGTACATAATTTCGTCCCCAAGCAAAACTGCAAAATTATCTTTACCAATAATGGGTGATCCACAAGCGACAGCGTGTCCGAGACCTAGAGCTTCTTTTTGGCGAATGCTAATAATATTGGCCATATTTCGAATATTTTTTAAGCGATCTACCATTTCGACTTTGCCTGTTTTTGAAAGTAAATCTTCAACCTCATACGAGCAGTCAAAAAAATCTTCAATCGCACTTTTGCCGCGGCCAGAAACAAGAATAATATCTTCGATGCCGGCACGTACGGCTTCTTCTACAATATAGAGCAATATAGGCTGGTCTACTATGGGCAGCATTTCTTTCGGGATTGTCTTTGTGGCAGGAAGAAATCTTGTTCCTAAGCCAGCTGCCGGGATGAGAGCTTTTTTAACTTTGTTCATGTAGAAAAACTATAGGCTTTTAGCGCTTTTTGCAAATGCTGACATAATGCGGGCACGTGCCGAGCGCTGGGTCGCAGATGCCACCGGAATAGTTGATTGGAAGACTACCCGTGCCGTAGCACTTCCCGGCGTTTTTATCTAGAGGGACTATGCAGCGTTTACTTAGATTAACACCCCAAGTGGGCATAAGTTGTTTTAATGCTAAATACATCTCAAGAAGTGGGCCAGAGTTGGGTGCGGTAGAATTTTTATATTCTGGGCAAAGAGTATCGACATCATCCGTTGAGCGAATAATCATAAAGCGCCACTCTTCTTTGCAATCCCAAATAGTGCTGGTTGGTGCTCCTGTTTCTAAATCATACTCGCGCAAATTTGTTAGAATTCTTTGGGGGCCAGAGGTAAAGCCTGTTGAGCCTAAACTAAATCCCAAAGTATTTATTTTGGCCTTATAGCCGAGCCCATAAATTTTTGAATTTGATGAGTCGGGGCTGATGGCGGCAATGGCGGGGTCATTACCATAATTGTAG
>JAGRAK010000051.1 GCA_020434645.1 Bdellovibrionales bacterium
AGCGGCTGAATCTACTTGCTTAATACAAGGCGAAAACGGAACAGGTAAAGAACTTATCGCGCGCGCTATTCACTACAATTCGCCGCGAAAAGACAAACCCTTTGTTATTCAAAACTGTTCGGCATTCAACGACAACTTACTAGAGTCAGAACTTTTTGGTCACGTAAAGGGCTCATTTACTGGCGCTATAAGAGATAAAAAAGGTCTCTTTGAAATGGCAGATAAAGGAACTTTCTTTCTAGATGAAATCGGGGACACTTCACCCACTATGCAGGTGAAATTACTTCGTGTTCTACAAGAAGGTACGTTCTTGCCGGTCGGAGCCGTTGAACCGAGACGCGTAAACGTGCGAATCATTGCGGCATCAAATAAGAACCTGAAAGAAATGGTTGAACAAGGCGTGTTCAGAGAAGATTTATTTTATCGCTTAAACGTTATTAATATTGGGGTGCCTCCTTTGCGCGAGCGAAAAGAAGACATACCATTTCTTGCCGAATATTTTATCAATCGTTCTGCAGACCAACATGGTAAAAAAATCTTAACCAAGCGTGCACTTGAAAAATTATATGATTTTCCGTGGCCAGGTAACGTGCGTGAACTTCAAAACGAAATGGAGCGCGTAGTTGTATTGGCTGGTGCTGAAACTAAAATCACAGCCGAGATGCTTTCTCCAAAAATTATGGAGCAATCAGAAAAAGGTAAAGTTCAAGGAGCCCGCTTACACGGCAAATTAAAAGATGCACTTGAAGACCTCGAGCGCGATCTCATTCGTGAGGGCTTGCGTCGTACAGGATGGAACAAATCAAAGCTTGCAAAAGAATTGGGCATAAGCCGCGCTGGCTTGATCATGAAAGTTGAAAAGTACGGTTTAGATAAACGTAAACTGTTGAAATAAATTTTTGTTTATTTGACGGCTGATCAGAAACGGCCGTCATCTTATTATAATTTTACAATTCAATATCAGCATACACCAAAAAATGATCTGAAATTTGCTTATCGCGCTCTTTGAACGAGCGCGCCAGCTTCGAAACATCACGACGAACACCCGAACGCAGTACTTTTATACGAGAGCCCTTTGAAATCATAATGCCGTCTAATTGCGCATATTTGCCACGACGATCTTGCGCAAAAGTGGTGTGCGTGACTCTGTCATCATCTCTTAGTTTCTTTTGTGCCATATCAAATGCATCGGTCATGACCTGCCGAATACTCTGTGTTTCAGGGGCATCATGAATATCTGTATTATAATCTCCGGCAATCATAATCGGCACATCTGCACCAAATTTATTTTGATATTTCGTCACGAGTTCTGCCAAAGCTTCATGCTGAGCGGTTCTCATACGTATACCTTCAAAGTCATCTTTATTGCCCGCCTTCGACTTTGCATGATGTCCCATAAGTACGAATAATGGCCTTTCTTCTCCGTTCTTGCGGACAATAAGTGCCGGAGCATCACGAGAAAACATAGGCAACTCATGATTTGTATTCGGATCCACCCAGCGCATATGCTTGTGGGTTTCAATCTCGAGATTAATCGGCATACCCCTTCGAACAAGAAAGGCGATTTCAAATCCACGAGTGTCGTTACCATCCATAAAATAAACATCATATCGATTATTAAAATAATTCGAATTTAAAAAATGCAGTTCATTCGCAGAATCAACCTCTTGCAGAACCGCAATGTCAGGGTCAGTAGATTTAATGACATCTGCTAAGCGTTCAACTTGATCTAATGTTTTTGGATAGCGGTGAAACTTATCAACCCGATTTCGACTATTTGATATTTTGTTGTTCTCTATATTGATATGAAGGTCTTTAGTGTTAAAGGTCACAATACGAAAGGTCTTCGGCGGAGCTTCTGATAAAGCTCGCTTACAATAATCTCCCTTCGTATGGGCATCACTAAACCCAAAAGCAAGAGAGCACCACACCATCCCCAGTAACAGTCCCCACCTATACATGGACTAACTGGATAGCAGAGAATCACAAACATCCAATGCTTTGTTTTTAATTAAGCAGTTTGTTACCTTTTTTCTTAGTTGATTAAATCTTCGCTAGTATAAAATACGAACTCAATTTTGTGCTGGCCAAATGTAGTTTTTTAGTTTCTAGAATTGCTCTGTAATTACCGCTAGTTATCTGGGGCACTTCGGCCTATTGTCAGGGGCTATTTTAGAATAAAAATTACAATAATCTCGGCACGGCATTTGTAATGCTAAGCTTTATGAACACTGCAAAACAATTCTCTCCGACAATTAAACGCCTAACCACTCTAATTGAGCGTCGATATAACTGCGACTTTAAATACCAGCCCCTTGCGGAGTTGAATATAAATAGTAGTGAAGCCCTCAAGTTAAGCCTATCTGAAGGATTACCCGTTACCGCTGGTGATTGGGTGTTCTTTCCTGTTTTTTTGGGAGAATCACTTGCTGGCGCGGGATGCATTTCAAACCGCGATAATTTAACGGATCGTGATCTTAAATATCTCAACCAAGTGATTCGACTGGTTCTAGAAGCCAGTCTTAAACATATAGATGAAATCCATACTCTTTCAGATTTAGAAGATCATGTAGATTCACGTGTTCGCAATAATGTAGTGGCCTTGCGACCTTTTCAGAAGAATTTGTTTCCGCTCCCTGAAAATGATGTAACGTCAGCTTTAAATTTTCCGTTCTTGATTGAGAGTCAAAAGGCTGAAGACATATATAAAATGGCAATTGAAATACACTCTCGAACAAATCGCTACGCCATGCTACCCCTTGAAGATATTAATCCGGCAGCTCTGGCCAAACCTGAAGATTTACGCTCACTCGGGCATATCACTATATTCGTGCAAGATATCTACGCCTTATCGCGAGAACAGCAGACACAAATTTTGAAATATTATCACTCACCTCGTGGCAAAGAATGCCCACAGTTTATAACAGGCACGCTTTCGCCCATCGGCACCTTAAAAGACAACCCAAAGATTGTCAGCGAACTCGTGCCACTATTGAATATTGGCTATCTCTGCATGAGCAAGTCGTTTGCTGAATACAAGCGAGAGAACGTTCTCGACTTTTTTTATGACTGTCTAACCGGACGCACGTCTGTATAGATAGACTCTTGTCCTTTTTTTTGTCATCCTTAAGTGATGAAAAAAACACCAGGCCAACTAGACCCTACAACACATCAGTTCATAACCAAAACCTTTGGCACCAATGATGTTCAAATCATGCAACTTGCTGGGGACGCCAGTTCACGGCGTTATGCTCGTGTCATACATAACGACAACTCTTACGTTCTCATGATCTGGGAGCCTTTCGTTGATGATGGGCGGTATCCGTTTTTAAATATATTAAATCATTTTGCAAAGCACGAAGTGCAAGTGCCAGAAGTTATATCAAAGGCACCCAATCTTGGTTTAGTTTTATTAGAAGATCTTGGCGACCTGACTCTTGAGCGTAAGTTTTGGGAGAATCAACAACAGTCGCTTGTTGTGCCTCACTATAAGATGGCCATAGATGAACTTCTTAAAATTCATTATCCCGCCACCGAAGACTCTTCACCCGGCTGTATCGCTCACACTGTTTCATTTAATGTTGAAAAACTTTTGTGGGAAATGAATTACGGTCTCGAACACCTTGTTGAGAAATTTTGTCATATTAAAATCCCCGACGATGTTCGCGAAGAGATTACGGCACTTTTTGTTGATATTTGCACAACTTTACATGAAGAACCTAAACGAATCTGTCATCGCGACTATCATTCGCGCAACATTATGCTCACAATGGGCAAGACACGAATAATTGATTTTCAAGATGCCCGCATGGGGCCTGTTCAATATGATCTTGTTTCACTCCTTCACGACTCCTATGTCGATATGGATGATGAAACGCGCCAAGAGTTACTCGAGTACTATATTTTAAAGTCTAAGGATTTTGGTGGTGCTCCAGTTAACCGTGACCAGTTTCATTCAATTTTTCGTTTACAAATGATTCAGCGGTGTTTTAAAGCGGCTGGTAGTTTTTCAAGTTTTTATAATATGCGTGAAGACACACGATATCTGAAGTACTTGAAACCGACGGTAGCCAAAGTTGTGATGACACTTGACCAGTACCCGGCCTATTCAACATTTACAAATTTACTTCGAGATAATGGTTTACTTGAAATTGATTATTTAAACCCCACGGAGATATAGTCGTGAATGGAGATATGTCGTGAACGCCCTTATGCTCAGCGCCGGCCTCGGCACGCGATTTCGACCTGTCACTGATCGTGTAGCAAAACCGGCCATCCCATTTTTAAATGTTCCGCTGCTGGGGTATTCACTTTATTATTTAGAAAATTTGTTTTCTGAAAATTTGGGCGTTGGCATTAACGACAAATCTTGTCGCTTAGAAAATCTCGTTTTGAATACTCATCACTTGCCCGCCTCGGTCGAGGGTGCGGCGAACTGTTTAACTCATGGGCAGGATTATCGCGTTTTGTTTTCTTTTGAACCTGAAATTCTTGGCAGCGGCGGTGGGATACTTAAAGCGCGGGAGCTGCTGGGTGCTGGGCCTATCGCCGGATCTCGTGCTGGCGGAGGTGCTGACGGTGGTGCTGACGCTGGCTCTCGTGCTGGCGCGAATGCTGAGTCTGTCGCCGCTTCTCGCGCTGGCGCAAACGATTTTATAGTCTGCAATGCTGACGAAGTTTTACTCTTTAATCATTCTCGTGGATTTGCTCCACTTGTTGAGTTTCATAAATCCAGTGGGGCGTTAGCGACTCTACTGACTACTGATCACCCTGAGGCCGGCAAAACCTTGGGCGGCGTATGGGCTGAGGCTGGTGGGTCTAAGAGTGAGGCCGACGATGCTATTGGTGATGCTGACGGTGTCGGTACAAGCGGCGGTGGCGAGACCCCCTCCATCAATACTAGCGGCAAAATTTATAAACTGGGTGGACAAGGCATCGAGCCCGGCGCGCGGCACTTTACTGGCGTCTATGTTTTTTCTGAGCGAATTTTTGATTACATGCCTGCAAGTGGCAAATTTCATATTTTTAAAGATTGTCTTCATAAAGCCATGGCCGCTGGCGAATCTGTTCTTTCGTTTCACGACTCAGATTTGACCTGGCTCGATATGTCCAGTGAGAAAGATTATATTTCGTCTACTCTTACGGCACTTCAAATTTTGAGTGGTGATGGTGGCGAAAGTGCTGCCAACGCAGAGGCATCAACTTCTGCCGGCGCTGCCGCAATATCCACGGCAAAGTCTCCCATAAAGTCCGCAGGCATTTCACCTGCTAAGTCCTCGGCATATTCTCGGGTAAAAGCTGAAAACTTAAAAAATATTTTAAAGCGCTTTCATCAAAAATTTGAACTGATGGCGCCATCGCAGTGGCTTTGCCCTGGAGCAAAATTTGCTGGCGAACTTGCACCGTCTTCGTTTTTATTTATGGGTCCCGACAGCGAAATCGGTGCCGATGTGCGAGTGAAAGGCTTCGCCGTTCTTGGGGCTGGCGCGAAGTTATCTCAGGGCGTGATTGACCACTCGGTTTTAGCTCCCGGCGTTCATGTGAATCCAATCGCATCTTTAAGAAATGAAATTGTTATTTAACGCGGCGTAGATCCGACGTCGGGTATACTCTGCGTTATGTTTCTCAACTTAACGATAAGTATTATTCAACAATTGCGGCCGACAATTACTGACCAACAAAAATTTTCTCTTTAGATTTTTCTTGATAGCGACGCTTGATCATTTCAAACAAATTATCCGTGCGCGCACCGATACTGTCACCACTGGCGAGATTTCTTGTTAATCCAGCCGTGCGCGGATCTTTGGGTTTGCCTAGATTGCCATAGAGAGACTTGTATGGATTTTCATATTCATAACTGCTCGTCGTGTTGCCGCTTCGTCCAGAACCACCGCCGCCACCGCTTGCGATACCGATGGATACGACACGGTAGGAGTCTTTTAATATTTTGTTCATCATAGCGTCTACGTCAGCGACTTGATCTGGTGGAATCAAACCCGCATCAGCCATGGCCTTACCGCTAGCAAATGCCGAACTCGGGTACTTACCTTTTGGAGTCGTTACTTCACCAGTCTTGGGATTTACCGAATATCCTTTTTTTGCAAGCTTTGCGATTTTTTCGTTCACTTCGAGTTGAAGCTCTTGATCTGCCGGGTTATCAGCCCTTGTGTCTCCGGGATTTGAGTTCGGGTTTCCAAAACCATCGTTGAAGTTGCTGCTGCTTTTCGACACCGTCTTATTTGTGTTACCAGAATCATCTTTTGTTACTTCATCCGCAAGCCCTTGAGCAAAACTCATGGTTGCTATTGAACACATAGGAACAGCACCCTCATCACATTTTTCCATCGCCTTTTCGCCCACCACTAAATTTACTGCCCCCAGTGCAGCAGCCTGTGTGGCGAGCCCTTTTGCCATAGTTGCGATATCAGCGTTGGCCGTTGAAAGAATTGAGACACTTAATCCAAGCACTATCAGACTATAATTTAAAGCCGTATTCTTAAATATTCCGCACTCATAAGTCATACCCACTCATCGGCAAAACATGTGTCTCACTTTAGGACTTTCGTCATAATTTTATATGATTTTTTTTAGCTAATAGCGAGCGTACGTCAACGGCGAGCTAAGCAGGCCACAAGGCCGTCAGAACTCAGAGCTACTGACGATCCATTATGCGTGAGGAGAGCCCTCGGTTGCTGTCGTCGGGTTTAACAAAGTTGCCGGCGCAAGATGCAAGCGCCAATACAGAGAACACTAAGCCTGATATCATAAGTAGTTTCATTCGTTCCCCCTTGAACTTCTAATTTTACGGGGACATCCGTGTCCCCGCAATTAAATGACTACATCATCGAACAAATCCGGTTAAAAGTGGGGCTACAAAATATAAAGTGTCTCATTTTGAGCCATCACCAATTTTCAGGAGGCGGATTCAGAATCTCGCCCTCACTTTGGCCGGGTCCACCGAGCGGTAAAGGCGAATATAAAATTTCAGGTGAAATAATTTTAACTGAATAGCCCACCCGCCCACCATTGTCGAGGCATGCGCCCGGCGCTTTCATCTTTACTTTTGAATCATCTTCATCACAATTACCGAAACGTTTTTTCGGAAACTCAAAATACTCACCATAAGTATCACTGTGCACCCACGATGTTAGTAAATGCGCTTTATCACGCACATACCAAAATGCATCAGGTGCTTGAATCTTGGCATCTATGTTTGCTATTTGAATTTGCGTTTCAATTGACATGGGAGTTTCAGCTCGCGAACCCAAATCTCCGCGCGGAAAAGCCACGCCCTCAATACCAAAGCGCTTTCGATTATTTATCAGCCGTTTCAAATATCTCTCCGGAAAATTCGGCTGAATAGAATAATATGTGATATCAAAAAGATCAGGGGCTACTGCCGCTATCTCATAATTGCGCACATTAAAACCCTCTTCACTCGGCGCTGCCAAAATATCATTTATTTTGCCCTCACCGAATCCCTTATTAATATCAGCATAATCATAGACCGAAGCTTTGATGCCTTTTTGATCTGTCATTGAGCTTTGGGCCAAAAATGATTTAAGCCCCATCTTATCACCAGGGTATTTCGAATACATGGGCACCAAATCTTTTGGCGTGTCGCCCTCTGAACTCCCATCCGCATTTAATTTTGGAGGGGCGAGCCCTAAATTTTCACCACTTGATTCACTTGCGTTACGAGACCAAGCCCGGCCATACCATGGACCGATTCTGCCACCAAAGGGTTGAGCATAGGCGCGCGCTTCAAATTCAATCGGGTCACCAAAAGGAAAAAATAATTGCCGCGGCTTAGTTTTTGCCTTCACCCCAACATACGCCAAGTACCACGGATTTTTTTCTACTCCGATTGACATTCGAAAACTATCACCCGGCTTTACGTATTTGCCCATACCGGCGATGTTCAGCAATTCTTTTACACTCTCACCTGTTTGATCACCGGTAAATTCTTTTAATGACTGCACGGCCGCAGGATCTGGCAATTTATAAATCGGGTTAATAACCGTACTACAGTTTTTAGAATCGCCCGTTAACTCCTGATAAAACATGGTGAAGTAAACATCCATTTCATTGAGCCACTTTGTAGAATCAAGTCCCTCAAGAGAATTATAAATTTCAATTTGTGGGGGATTTCTCGGGTCTGAATTATTCGGGTAAGTTAAATTTTTAATAAATGTCTTCTGCGCACCAACTAAAATTGAATCTCCGTCAAGATCGAGCATCTCGCTGGGTTTTCTGGCCAAATTACTTGCGAGTGCACGAATTAATTCTTTACGCGACTGTTGATCTTTTAAGTAAGCGGCATAAATTGAAGCGGCGTAATACCAATTCACGCCAGCATAACCCTGACAAGATTCGGCAATTCTATTTTGAGTCGCCTTTACAAACTTAGAAAATATCGCATTGATCGGATTAAACGGCGCGAGCACCGGCACGTCTGGAATGTTCGGAATTGTAAAGTTATCTGACTTACACGGATTATCTTGCCCTGCAGAGCCATTTGGCTTGTCTTTACTCCTAAGGCCAAACTCCCAATTTCTTCTTTGCGTAATACATAAAACCGGAGCTGTCGCTACGGGCGGCCACCCCGGGGATGTATCAACTCGTGGAGCATTATTTCGAAATGCAGGATGCTCATTATTGCCCTCATTACCCATTGTACCTAAAACATAATAGCGCCAATTGAGCAGCTTCCAAGACTGATGAATCTGGTAGTTGGTATGCGCAATAACATTTAATATCTCAGCTTGACGTTGGGCTGCATAATACGCCGCAAGGTCAACCGCGTTTTGTAAATTTATTTTATCGTGAACCACAAGCCCGATATTGATTGCCATGGCAAAGAACACAAACAGAATTTGAAAAATGAGCGCAACGAAAATAGCCATCTGGCCTCGTTGATTCTGTTTTGACAGTTGCACTCTCATCATTCACACTTTTTCTATGAGTATTAAATCAATAGTTTATTTTACTTTCTTCATTCTCGTAGCACAATCCTCATTTGCAGCAGACCCAGCCTTTGAGGGGTACTATAAATTTATTCTTGGCGGACAACACTCCGGGTACGTCGTACAACGCTTTGAAATCAACGATGCAAAAAAACAAATGACCTCGACTTACTACGTGTTTGTGAAAACTCCATCAGGCTCGACCACCGAAAGTCTAGTCGCAAAATCTGATTTATCTTTTGAGCCGATTTCTTATCAGTACTCTGCGCTTGTCGATGGCAAAATGAAATCTGTAGATGCGACTTTCAAAAATAAAAAGATGACAGCCAAGATGACCGATAACGGCAAAACTCAGTCAGTCATTTTAAATGTTCCGCAAAATGGTTTTCTTTCGACGTTTTTAAATTACGTCATGCTTAAAAATGGGTTAATGGTCGGTAAAAATTACGAATACTACGCACTAGCAGAAGAATCGCCTGCATGCTTTAAGGGCGATAAAAACTGCAAGGCCACTGATGTTGGTTTTATCAAAGGGACTGCCGGCATTAAAGCTGAACAAAAAGTGGGCGCCGTCGACGCCTACAAAGTCGATTTTAATTATAAGGGCGTCAGCTTTATCGGCCTCTTAAGCCATGCCGGCGAAACTCTCGGCAGCATTTCACCAATGCAAGAGGCGTCGACTGAACTTGTTTCTTCTAGACAAGCGGCTGTCGGAGCCTTTCCTTTTAAAGAAAAACATATTCGTGCTCTTTTTGGTGATATCCCTGCCGGCAAAAAAAATGCTCTAAATATTACGGCAGCAGCACCAAGCATGCCGCCACCCGAACAAGCTCCCGTACCAATGAAAA
>JAGRAK010000052.1 GCA_020434645.1 Bdellovibrionales bacterium
TCTCTCAGCAGCTTGCGCCCACGAAATACAAAACCAAATCCTAAAAAAAATCTCTCTATCATTTTGATTTCTTGTTCTTTCTCTTGAGGGCTTTACGCTCAAGAATAGGGTCAGGATTAAGCACACGACCAGCTCTTTTTAACCCCTCAACTTCAAGCGCTTGTGTTGTCAAATCTGTTCCCACAATGTTCGTTGCGATGAAATTTCTTATTTTAATTTCGCTAGTTTTCATTTTCTTGAAAAGCTCCGTTATTAAGGCAGATTCATTAGGGTCAGGAATCCTCTCGTCATATAGTTTTAATATAGAGGTCAGTGCTGTTTGTGCAATTCTAAGTTGCTCAATCTTCATATCACGCCTTGCTATCTCAGGATCTGACTCTTCTGAAACTCGGACACGATTGATGTAATCCCAAACATTTTCGTAGGCAAAAATAATCTGCTTACTTGACTGCGGTGACCAAGTCGAATCATTTAACTCTACCGATTTATACAAATACTTTTGCAATGCACGAATTGTAGCAAAGTAGTCATCGCCCGACATTGTCAGTACACTAATTTGTGAAATGTTACCCATTAAAAACAGCGTCTTCGCCAGTGCTTCAATTTTTTGCTTCTTCCCCGTATAAGTCAGCTGAACCTGCTGCAACCCTCTCTCGGCAATCTTAAAATATTTTTCTGCTTCTTTGTTGTTACCAATTCTTGCATAGGCAGCAGCTAACTTTGCGGGGACTTCTGCTTTTAATATCTCAACAGGCAAATCATGCTTACCCAAAAATATCTCGATTAAATTTGTAATGGCCTTGTTGTCTTCACCCAAACACGTATAAACATCACTCATTTTTAATGTGGCTCGTGCGCGAATAGCTGAAAACTTCCGCGTCGTCATACGCATAACTTTACGCAAACGCTCACCCGCTAATTCGCACTGCTTAGATTCTAAATAGGCAATTCCAGAGTTGAAAATTATGACCGTGTCTAGTTGATTGCCGGGATACTTAACAATTAAAGCGTCATAGAGTGCCGCTGCCTCGGCCGGCTGATTACCGTCTAGCAGTCGATTAGCTTTTTCAAATTCAGAAACAACTTCATCTTGTTGTGACTGAACCTCGCCGATATCAACTTTTTTGCTCTTCTGCGCGCAGCTCATTTGTGTGATTAGTAATAAAAGCACAATCCAATTCATTTGCCACCACCTCTATACCATCAAGACCATAAACATCTGCATTAAAATCTGGCACACGCGCGACAGGAATGTCTTTTCTCCATTTAGAAGAAAAAGATTTAAAAATGCCCTCGCGCTGCTGCTGATAGTTTACCCACTTATTGTATTCTTCTGCAACTTTTGGCTCCTGAGGACTTATTTTATTTAAAAACCATTTCGGGAAAGCCCTGTTTATAACAACGCCCAACATGTGATATCTTTTGTCTTCCAAGTACAAATTCAACTGTTCAGCTTCGCGCAACTTGGCCTCATCAAAGCCCGTCACGAGCAAAAATCCGGTGCTGCTATCTAATAATATTTTTTGCACCAAACTTGTTTTTTCACTTATTTTGTTTTGAATAGATCTGATACTTCTAAAAAAACCATTTAACTCATGAATAAATCGACTGCCCGTTATTTTTTCAAGTAACGAAAATACAGTTTTGGTGCCGGCTGAAATCACTTTTCTAATAAATCCGACTTGGTCTGAGCCCACAAACCATCTGACTATTTGTTCTTCAAATAGGGCGCCAATTTTACCTGGAGCCTCTAAAAAGTCGACAGCGTGTTGCGCCGGAGGTGTATCTAGAACCAAAAGGTCATATTCGTCTTGTGTGCTAATTTTTGATAGCTGCAAAAGCGACGTGAACTCTTGAGAGCCGCTGAGCGTTGTGGAAAGCTGCTGATAAAGCATATTATTTAACAATGCCTTAGCTTCTTCAGAATCTCCCGCGGCACTCGTAATAAACTCATCAAATATAGTCTGTGCGTCTAATATCGCCACATGCAGTTCGCCAGCATACCTTTGCTTTGATATTTTAACGCCCTGGCTTTGCTCATCACCTACCCCAAGAGCAATTTTCAAGCGTTTAGAGGGATCAATGGTCATAACCAAAACTTTTTTACCCAATTGTGCCGCGCGAACGCCAAGAGCTGCTGACAATGTCGTTTTACCAACTCCACCGCTGCCCACACAAATTAATATCTTATGTTTTTCAATAATTTCTTCGAGACTGCTTTTTTTCACTGCATAGCCATTTCTAGACGATCAATCACATCTCTACCAACAGGAGTAAATAAAAGAGGCATCGTTTTTTCGATCGGCAATCGTGCAGACAGGTTATGCAATTGCTCTTTTTGGCGCTTCAAATATTCATTCAAAAAATCAGTGAATGGGTGCGCACTAGCCGCGGCAAGAGCCTCGCTTGGTACATCACACTCATAAATTTTATTTGTAAAGATTTTTGCTCGTTGCCCAGTAATACGATAAAGATCTTCACTTAATTCAATTGTTTCAGTTACTGGTAACTCTTCAGCAAGCGACACAACAATGTATTCACAAAGATGCGGCTGAGAAAGCACTTGGCTAATATTTCGACTTTGCTCACCCATAGGACCAAATTCAATTAATTCGCTCATCCCAATTGGCGCCTTTAATAACGCTAAAAAATGCCCCGTTGAGTACCCATCTACAACAAGGCGATCATATTCTAATGGCGGTCCCCACCGCCGAATACCGCTTGTGACTTTACCTAATATGGCCAGCTCTTTCAGGGCTGGGGCTGCATTTATAAATGTTTTCATGACCTTGTTGTTGAAAAATAGATCCACTAGTTTTTCTACCCGAATTAAGTACCGAACATATTCACGAAGACTCTCGGCGCCACCCCAGAGCGAAATTGAAAAATTTCTACTAATTTCAGTGGGTTGATAAGTTATCTTTTTACCATAGACGTGCTCAAAGTAACTTTGGTCACCCAACTCAACAAGAAGTGTTTTTAAGCCCTGATTTGCATAGTTCTGTGCAATGGCTGCGGCAATAGCCGACTTACCAACTCCACCCTTGCCCGTAACCATTGTAATTTTCTGATTTTCATTAGGAAATTTCATTTGTCAAAACCCTTGCTTTTACTGATATCGGCCCCTATAAGGGGTTGCTTTCACAAGGAGAATTCATGAAAACCTCTCTCGAAAAAACGAGTGGTCTCGGCCGTAAATTAATCATTCAAGTTCCTGCAGATAAAGTCTCCTCAACTTTTGATCGAGTCTACAAAGGAATTCAAAAAAACGCCAATATAAAAGGCTTTCGCAAGGGCAAGGCCCCTCTTAATACTATTAAAAGTATTTACTCAGATAGAGTAAAACAAGATGTACTCGAAGACTTAATTTCAGAGGCCTACCAAAGCGCGCTAACTGAACACGCTCTTCGCCCTGTCTCACAACCAAACGTCAACTTTGATAAACTTGAAGAAGCTGATGAGTTTCAGTTCACAGCTGAGTTTGAAGTGCGCCCAGAAGTTACGCTCAAGAAGACTGAAAAACTTAAAGTTGAAAAAGAGCAACTCGATATTAGCGATGAAAAGATTGACTCTATCTTACTACAAATCCGCGAGAGCCGAGCTGCACTTGTACCTGTTTTCGAAGAACGACCAGCCAAGTCTGGTGATATTGCAGATATAGATTTTGCTGGCACAATTGACGGCAAACCTCTCGAAGGTGGCTCTATGAACGGCCATAAACTTCACCTTGGTTCAAATTCATTTATTCCTGGATTTGAAGAGGGCGTTGTGGGCATGACGATTGGAGCCAAAAAGGAATTGAATCTTACTTTTCCTGCAGATTACGGACATGCCGACATAGCAGGCAAAGCAGTAAAATTTGATATTAAGCTCAATGGTCTTTTGAAAAAAGATCTTCCTGCGCTCAATGATGAATTTGTAAAAAGCCTTGGCGGCTACAATACAGTCGACGAGCTTAAAAAAGTGATCCGACAAGATATAACCGAGCAAGAGACTAAACGTATCTATGATGATTTAAAGGGGCGTATTTTAAAAGCATTAGTTGAAGCTAACCCTGTTGAAGTTCCAGAAATTCTTAAGAAGCAGCAAAAGCAGTTTCTAATTGAAGACACCGAAAAGCGCATGAAAGAACAGGGGATGAGCGAAGCTGATTACACCACCTACAAAGAGAAGTGGGCTAAAGACTTTGAAGAAACTGCTGAGTTTATGATTCAATCAAGCTTTCTCATCGAAACAATTGCTGAAAAAAATAAATTAGGCGCAACACAAGCAGAGTTTGAAGACAAGCTGGCTCAATACGCAAAATCTTCTGGGATTGAAATCGAAAAGTTACGCGAATTCTATTCAAATAATCACGATCGCAAACACCAACTTAAATATCAAGTTACAGAAGAGAAGGTCGTTAACTATCTAATCGACAATGCAGAAGTAAAAGAAGTTCCCTCTTCTAAGCTAAATAAAAAATAATCGCTCTGGAATGAGTACTACTGACAATAGTTCTCATCGCGAAAATATTGGGGGCAAACTGAAGCGCCCCCGATCTCACAATTACTAGGAAGCGACGAATATATAGTTCTCGGCCGACAGCGGCGAGCTTGCCCACGATTAACTAAAACTTCAAACTCTCCACTTTCTACAGTTTTTTTATTTTTAGTTAGCTCATATGAGATTTTATTTAGCCCATAACCTAGTAGCGGCGTTTGCAGCACAGTAGACACCCATAAATTAAATCTACTTTTAGACTTGCCTGTTTCGCTATTAAATTTCTTTGTTGATGTGTACGCCTTGCCGTTAATTTTATTGGTCAACTTAACTTTAGTGGCCTCGCTGCCGCCATCATACTGAAAATAATCAAACTCAACTGGGTCTAATATGTTCGCATCACAATGCTCAAAACGAGATCTCGGATTACCGGCGCATACGACAGTTACTGACCCGTATATATGACTCGATTCAAATTGATTCCCGGTTGTAAAGCCTGTGGCGTGTACTAAACTAGACGAAAGTACTGATAATAATAAAAGATACATTGAGTCCTCCAGTCTTCAGAGTTGCCTCGAAATTCAATAAAAGGTTAACATGAGTGTAATCAACGAAAAAGATAAGGCAAGGCAATATGTCAAAACAGAAGCGTGAATTAAAAAACTTTATTATTAATTGGCCACTACAGTCGCGCATAACTTATTACTTTACCGCCATGTGCTTGGGTCTAGTCGGGCTCATGATGTTTTTTATGAATTCACACATTAATAACGTCAGAGAAATTATTGCCAATGTTTCAGGCATGGCCATGACCTCACAGCTAGAAATTGATATTGCCCTGACACAATTACTTTCAACAGCACTCGGATTTTTACTTCTCGCAATAGTAGGTGCTGCACTATATGGCGTTATTATTAGCCACCGAATCGCCGGTCCAATGTACGCCATTATTAAATATATTGAGAGCTTAAAAGCTGGCAAGTTCAATGAACCTAGAACCTTGCGCCCCTATGATGAGTTACGACCCATTATGGAGGCGCTGCAAGATTTAGCCGAAACAATGCAGAAAAAATAAAATTATTTTTTAATTTTTGCTTCACTTGTTACGTCCGCTTTTTTCACTTCAGGCTTGTTTTCTTCAAAACCCTTCATAACCTTCCATGCGCGCAAATAATTATAAGCTTGTAGAACCTGAAAATCCTCTTTTAGCAATTTCACTTTTGGCGAACTCTTTTCTTGCTCGTTTCCGCTTCCGTTACCACCCCACCACATTTGCATAAACCCTGACTTGGTGTTCGACTTGTTTTGCTGCTTTGAGGCTACACTATCAGCATCACTATCATCCATTTCAGTGGACTCTGCCTCAAGATGTCCTGAGATGTCTTTTTCTCTTCTGATTTGATCATTCTTTAATGCTTTTTCTATTACGTCTGTATTTAAATTATCAACAACTACATCTGGCGCAATCCCCTCGGCCTGAATAGATCTGCCACTCGGCGTGTAGTAGCGCGCAACCGTGAGCTTCAACCCTGATCCGTCGCCCAATTTAACAACAGATTGTACAGAGCCTTTCCCAAAACTTCTCTGCCCCATAATAAGAGCGCGCTTATTGTCTTGCAAAGCACCAGCCAAAATCTCACTGGCGCTTGCTGAATATTCATCCATTAACACTACTAACGGAAACTTTTCTAGCGTATTTTCTGACTTAGCATACATCGTCTGCTTTTCTTTCTTATTACGATCCATTGTGCTCACGATGATTCCCTTATCGAGAAAAAAATCGCTCATCGCTACAGCCTGATCTAACAAACCGCCGGGGTTACGACGCAAATCAAGCACTAAGCCTTTAACCGACTTATGCTTTTTGATATGCTCATTGATTTTTTTACTAAAATCTTTTGACGAATTCTCAATAAAACTTGTGAGCCGCACATAGGCATATCCATCTTCTAAATCTGTGTACTTAACCGAATGAATTTTGACGGTACCCCTTACAACCGTAAAGTCTTTTGGCTTTTCAAATCCATCTCTATATATCCCCAATATAACTTTTGAGCCGTTTGATCCACGCATTTTCTGCGCGGCCTCAACCAAGCTCCACCCCTTTGTTGATTCCCCGTTTATTGAAACTATTCGGTCACCAGATTTGATCCCGGCGACAAATGCCGGTGCATCATCAATCGGAGAAATGACAGTTAGAACACCTTTTTGAACGGTAATTTCAACTCCCAACCCACCAAACTCACCACTAGTTTCAGATTCAAACTCTTTGAAAATTTCGGGTGGCAAAAAATTTGTGTGAGGATCTAATTCCTTCAACATGCCCTTGATTGCCCCATATATGAGCTTTTTAGTATCTGTCTCTTCAACATAATACTGCTGAACCAAATTCAGCACCTTAGTAAATAACTGCAACTCTGTGTATCGTTCTTTAGCAAATGCACGACCGCCCGACGATAAACTCATCGCACCCAAGACCAATACAAACCCCGCACTTATGACAATAATTTTAGTCCAGGACGCATTTTTATTTTTCATTTCCGCTCTCCTATTAAATTTCTTTCAACCATCGTTTTGGATCTATCGCATCAGAAAAATGTCTTATTTCAAAATAAAACTCTTCAGCTGTATTCCCAATTAATTCACTGCTGGCAATTCTCTGCCCCTCAGTCACTTTTGTCCCGTGTATATGAGAGTAAACTGAGTAATAATGGTCGCCGTGATCTATTACAACGGTACTGCCATATCCATCTACCTCACCCACAAATGAAACTCTGCCACTGTAAATACTTTGAATCGACGAACCCACCGGGGTTACGTAGCGATTGCCTTTATGACTCAACCTATACCGAAATTCGGGGTGCTCAGTCATGCCGAACTCTTGAACGGCACTGCCCACAACAGGGGGCTTTAGCTTTCCCCTTTGTTCATAGAACGAAAGGTCAAATAACCCCTCCGCCCCCTCTTGCTTTGCTAATTTTCGCAGTTTTGTAAGTCGCGTAAGAGAATCAGCTCTTGCCAAGTTCAATCTCTCTAGAATTGCAGATTTTGATTCTTGATCTAATGCCAAGCGTTTTTCTTGAGTTTGAAATTTATCTTTAAGCGTCAATAAGCGGCGCACTTCTGCGTTCAGAGTGTCTTTTTTTATCTTCAAGGTTTTTAAATTTGTTTCAAAAGATTTAATTCTTTTGTAGTCATGATCACTAATTAATTTTAAATACTTTAAGCTTTGATCGAGATCTTGCGCACTCGCTGACGAAAATATTACACGCACAACTGCGTCGTCTCCCAACATATAGATGGCTCTAAGTCTATCTGATAGTAGCGCACGTTGTTCTGTGATTTTTTCTTCAAGCTGTGCGGCGTCTTTTGCCAAGGATTGCACGTTTCCCTCTGCGGAGATAACTTTATTATTTAAAATGTCACGATGTCGACTTATACTTTTCATCCTTGTATTTATTTGATAGAGCGTGCTCATCACAGCTCGACTCTGCTGATCTACGGTCACAACTTTTTCTTTTTCTTGTAAGTAATTTGATATGGCAACCTGATCTGCAGGCTCTTCAGCTACACTCGCATGATTCGCGAAGAGCAAACTAAATACTGCTAATAGTAATTTATTTTTCATAATGACTATTCGCCTCAGCTGCAGCCCAACCAGATGAAATTTGGCGTCCCCAAATTAATGAGCCCATCCCGCCTATTGCTGCACCAATAAATATAATAAGTGCGCATCTAGCAATGCTTAAATATTCGAACTTAGCGGTGAGATTCCAAAACGACAGGTCTGTAGCTATCAGATTCGCCTGCCATGCGAAAACAAAATATGTCATGAGTAATGATATGCCGGCCGCCATTGTTGCTGTTACCATTCCCTCGAATATAAACGGCCAAATAATCATACCCCGAGTAGCTCCACAAAGCTCCATAACTTCAACTTCTTCTCGCCGTTGCAAAATTGAATTTCTGATAGAATTACCAATTACAAATAATGTCCCACTCATGAGCACGATAATAAAAACTATACTTGCTGTTGAAAAAACTTTTAAAACAGAGGCGTAGTTCTCAACCCAGCCCTGGCCATACGAAACCTCGTCGACACCTGATAATACTTTTATTTCTTTTACTAGATCATATAGTTTGTCAAATTTTGAACTTGAGCTTAGTCCGCCATTAACTACCATTTCAAAACTAGCCGGAATGGGGTTGTCAAAATCTAGGTCAGAAAGCAACCCAGGCAGATATTGACCCACTCTTTTTTTAAACTTTTCAGCAGCTTCTTTTTTTGTCAAAAGATGAACTTTTTCAAACATCTTATTACTACTGAGGTATTTGTGAATTTTATTTTTCTCTGAATCTTGAATTGCATCTTGCAGATAGACAGTGACCTTGACCTCTTGACCCCAGTGAGTCAGCATTCTTTCCATATTCTGGTGGACAAGTGCTGAAATTGACACGACTGTAAAACTGCCGATAAGCACGCTCAGTGTAGCGAATTGCATCGCCGCCTGATGTCTCCAGCTCTTTTTAAAATTATTCCATGCTCCAATAGAACTCATAATGAACTCACGATCTGACCATCTGCTATCTGGACAGTTCGCTTGTTTTTTGATCTGACCATTTCGTGATCGTGTGTTGCTACAAAAACAGTTGTGCCTTGTGCATTTATCTTTTCAAGTAATTTAATAATTTCTTTTGCAAGATGTGGGTCAAGGTTTCCTGTTGGTTCATCGGCCAGCAACAGCTTGGGTTGGTGCAGCAGCGCTCGAGCCAGAGCGGTTCGCTGTCGTTCCCCGGTGCTCAGTTCTCCCGGGCGATGATGCTTGCGGTTTGACAAACCGAAGCGTTCGATCAGTCCTTCCGCACGCTGATGGACATCCCCTTTCCACCAGGCCAGAACCGGCGAAAGGATGTTCTCGCGTACGGAGAGATACGGGACCAGGTGAAACTGCTGAAACACGAATCCGACGTGCTGTCCGCGAAAGCGAGAGCGGGCCTCGGCCGGCAGCGTGTACGGTTCAACCCCGGCCACGGTGACGGCCCCGGTATCGGGACGGAGCAGCCCGCCGGCGATCTTGAGCAGCGTCGTCTTTCCGCAGCCGCTCGGCCCCACGATGCTCACAAACTCTCCGGCGTCAATCTGCAAAGAGAGGTCGTCCAGCGCGCGAACTGACCGCGTCCCCTGCGAGTAGACCTTGGTAACGTGACTCAAC
>JAGRAK010000053.1 GCA_020434645.1 Bdellovibrionales bacterium
CTCATAATGTTTTGTAATATGATGAGTGCTGTGGCTACATCGCGATGAGTTGATTTTTTATTTTTTGTAGTTGATATTGCGGAGTCAGCGAGGGTTTTTATCGTGGTCTCGTAAGCCTCTACATTTCTTAGTGGAGTTCGAACGGCGGGAACGAGTTGAGACACCATATTGTCAGAATTAGGTCGAGTGAAAATAAGCTGCAGCGCATCCTTAAGCTTGTTTTTAGCTTGATCCATATCTTCATCGGCCACGTTTTGGGCCTCTGTCACAAGGGCATTGACGCTCTCTTTCATGTCATCATAGTTTTTCATCTGTAGATCAGAGTAAGAAGGGCTTACGGCGCTAGCCAGGCCAGACCACAGCAATATATAAGCTAAAAACATCTTGGACAGTATTGTTCTTTTCATGCAGTATTAAGTCTCAATGAATTTAACAAGGAGTGCAACTTGAAATTGTCAGCCATTCTATTAGCAGTACTAGGTTTATCGATGGCGGCGTGTAGCCCGTCAGCAACACAGCTTAAAAAGGTTATGCAAGAGAACCCTGATATACTGCATGCCGCAATTAAGGCTGATCCCAAAGGTTTTTTTGATGTGATTCAAGAGGTTCAAGGTAAAGCACGTGAGCAGTCTATGGCTGACCAAATGGCCGGTGAATTGACGCGTGTACTTGAAGAAATGAAAAATCCAAAAGTTGTCGCAATTGATGAAGAGCGTGCGATTGTCGGCCCTAAAGATGCAAAAGTCACAATCGTAGAGTGGGCGGACTTTAACTGCGGTCACTGTTCTACAGCTGCGTCCACTATGGAGAGAATTGCCGAAGAATATAAAGATAATGTTCGTATCATTTATAAGCATCTTCCTATTTTAGCAAAAGAGAGCCGAACAGCGGCTGAATATATGGAAGCTATAGCTATGCAAGATAAAGCAAAAGCCCTTAAATTTCATAGCGAAGTATTTGCAGAACAAAAAGAATTGCGCTCAGGTGGAGAGAAGTTCTTAAAAGAAAAAGTGGCCTCTGTGGGAGCTGACCTAAAGAAGGTTTTAAAAGACATCAAAAGTGATGTTGTTAAAAAGCGCATTGATAGCGATGTGGCAGAAGCTCAAAAATTTGAATTTAACGGAACGCCTGGATTTATGGTGAACGGAGCCGGAGTTCATGGTGCTTATCCGTATGATTTCTTCAAAAAAGTTATTGATACAGTTATTGGTTCAGGTCAGAAGTAATTTTAGCTCATGTGAAGAATCGATTTCGGCGCGATCACTTGTAAGAGTGGTCGCGTAGGCTGATATCTTCACGCCACATCTTTGAGCTTCAAGAAGCAATTTTGCATATTCAGGGTCTATTTGTTTTGCCGGTGAGAACTCGTGGCAGTCATTTCGCTGTACGACAAATAACAATTCGGCCAAAGCCCCATCATTTTTTATTTTCATCAATTCAATAAGGTGTTTTTGGCCGCGTGTTGTGACAGCATCCGGAAATTGAGCCACCAGGCCTTCAGCCATAGTGACGCTCTTCACTTCAATAAAAAGTGAAGATTCGCCGCTCGTGAGTTTCATGTCGAGTCGTGATTCAGAGTTGATTTTAACTTCGCGAGCGCCTTCGTTAAATTCTCGCCAATGAGGAATTTTTTTATGAGTAAAGGCCTCCCAGGCCAGCTCATTGGCACGATGAGTATTCACTCCAACCCATGATGTGGGCAGCTCAACTTGTTCTAAAGTAAACTTTAATTTTCGCGCAGGGTTATCAGATGGCTGTACGCGGCAGTTGCGGGGCTGGTCACAGATGCCTTTTAAGCTCCCTGTATTGGGCACATGAGCAGTGACAATTTCATCGCCGAGTTTGACGTCTGCAAAGAAGCGTTTATATCGCTTTAGAAATTGGCCTTCGAGAAGAGGTGTGTTGTAGTCCATATAGTCATTTGCTATAACATCCTCAGATTTAAATGCTAGGAAAATATATATGCTATCAAGTGGTCAAAAATCGCTAAAGCCAGAGTGGATAAAAGTCCGAGCTCCTGTGGGAGAGAAATATTTTGAGATTAAAGATCTATTAAAATCTTTAAAGCTACCCACAGTTTGTCAGGAGGCTCGATGCCCCAATATGGCCGAATGTTGGAACGGTGGGACTGCGACTTTCATGCTAATGGGTGAAGTTTGCACGCGCGGCTGTCGCTTTTGCTCAGTTAAGACGGGTAACCCAAAAGGTGTGATTGACAATGAAGAGCCCGAAAAAGTGGGGTATGCCATTTCGCAAATGGGTCTCGACTACGTCGTATTGACCTCTGTTGACCGCGATGATTTACCAGATGAGGGTTCGGGGCATTTTGCTCGCACGGTAGAAACCATTAAAAAAAATCGACCCGATCTTTTGGTTGAAGTGCTGACTCCTGACTTTAAAGGCAATCAAGAATTTATTTCTAAAATTGTAGATTCAAGGCCAGATGTGTTTGCCCATAATGTTGAAACAGTTGAGCGTTTACAAAAAAGGGTGCGCGACCCCCGGGCTAACTATCGCCAGTCACTGGATGTGCTTCAGTTTGTAAAAACATATGACCCAACTCGGTTTACTAAAACATCAATTATGTTGGGGCTTGGTGAAACCGATGAAGAGATTTTGCAGTGCCTGAAAGACCTGCGTGCGGTCGACTGTGACGTTGTGACATTCGGGCAATATTTGCAACCAACGAAAACGAAACTAAAAGTAGAAGAATTTATCACGCCTGAAAAGTTTAATTATTGGCAAGTGACGGCCGAAAACATGGGCTTTTTATATGTGGCGAGTGGGGCGCTTGTGCGCAGTTCATATCGTGCCGGTGAGTTTTTTATAAAAGGTGTAATTGATAGGAGAAATCAGCATGGCAAGTAAAGACGTTAAGCTCCCAGATATTGGCGAGGGCGTGACCGAAGGCGAAATGGTTAAGTGGCTTGTTAAGGTAGGAGATGTGGTCAAGGCAGATCAGCCCATAGCCGAAGTGATGACTGATAAAGCAACTGTCGAGGTGCCAACTCCAGTTGCGGGAGTAGTGAAAGAATTAAAAGTGAAAGAGGGCGATGTTGTTCCGATAGAGACGACACTTCTTGTTCTAGATGCCAGCACAAGCGCTGCTGCTCCGGCACCAAAGACGACCGCTTCACCTGCCATGTCAGCTGCAAATTCGTCAACAACAGTTGCGGCACATGCGAAATCAGCAGCAATGGCCATGAGCAGTGCGAGTGGTACGCAGCAGTCTGAGGCATTTCCTCCTCCCGCAGCGGTTCATGTACTGGCTACACCCGCGACACGAAGATTGGCGCGTGAGATGAGCGTCGATATTAATGTTATTGCCGGCTCAGGGCTAGCTGGTCGAGTGACACTTGAAGATGTAATGAAAAGTAAAACTGGCGAGGGTGCTGTGGCAGCCGGAAAACCTGCGTTCACTTCTGCGCCAGCTCCGCGCATGGCCTACGCATCAACCGATGCAGATGAGCGTGTTCCGCTAAGAGGGATTCGTCGTAAGATTGCTGAACAAATGCAAATGACAAAACAAGTGGTGCCGCATTTTACAATTATGGATGAGGCGAAGGTGACAGAGCTTGTTCGTCTTAGAGCGCAATCGAAAGAAGCGGCTGAGAAGTACGGCATAAAGGTGACTTATTTACCTTTTGTTATCAAGGCCTTGATTTCAACAATGCGTGAGTTCCCGATGTTTAATGCGAGTATTGATGATCAAGCGGGAGAAATTGTTTATAAAAAACATTTCAATATCGGTTTTGCTGCTGATACGCCAAATGGACTACTTGTACCGGTTATTAAAAATGCAGATCAAAAAACTATTCTCGAGATTTCTAAAGAGATCACCGATCTTGCAAAAAAAGCACGTGACGGAAAATTATCTCTAGATGAAATGAAGGGCGCAACGATAACCATTACAAATATTGGTAGTGTAGGCGGAACTTACGCCACGCCTATTATCAATCATCCAGAAGTGGCCATTATTGGTATGTACAAGGTAGATTGGAAGCCTGTTTATGTAGATGGAGAGTTCGTGCCTACTCAAGTGATGAACTTTACAGCAACTTGCGATCACCGCTTAATTGATGGCGCCGTTGCGGCAAATTTTTTAAAGGCATTTTTAAAGCGAGTTGAAAATGTCGGCCAACTCGTTTTGGACATGATCTAATCATACGTTAAGGAGAATATAAGAAGTGTCGTCACAAAGTTTTGATATCTGTGTTGTGGGTTCAGGCCCTGGTGGTTATGTGGCGGCAATTCGTGCTGCCCAATTTGGTAAAAAAGTGTGCATTGTTGAGCGCGAGAATCTAGGTGGAGTATGTCTCAATGTCGGCTGCATACCCTCAAAGGCTATGATTTCAGCTGCGCACTTTATGCACAGGGTGAAGCATGATGCTCCAGAGATGGGTTTTGAAATTAAATCCGATATTAAATTGAATATGAAAAAGTTGGTGGATTGGAAGCAATCTGTTTGCGATAAAATGTCAGGTGGAGTGTCGCAGCTTCTAAAAGGTAATCAGGTCACCGTTTTGCGTGGAGATGCGACGTTTAAGTCTAAGCAAGAGCTGACTGTTAAAACCGTTGAAGGTGTAGTGAGTGTACTGGCAAAAAATTATATAATTGCAACAGGCTCTCGCCCTATAGAAATCCCGGGTTTTCAAATCGATGAAAAAAATGTGCTTTCGTCAACGGGAGCGCTGGCGATGGATGAATTGCCTAAGTCTGCAGTGGTTATTGGTGGCGGTTACATCGGTCTTGAAATCGGCTCGTACTTAGCAAAATTGGGCTGTGAAGTCACAGTTCTTGAAGCTAGTCCTGCGCTACTGAATGGCGTCGCAGATCGCGATTGTGTACAGGTGGTTGAGCGAAAATTGAAAAAAAATGGCGTCAAAGTTATTACGAATGCCAAAGCCAAATCATATGAAAAATCAGGGACAGATTATGAAGTTTCATACGAAGTAAACGGTAAAAATGAAAAGATTAAAGCGAGTAAAATTTTATTAATGGTCGGTAGAAAGCCAAATAGTGATCAGGCGAATTTGAAAGCTATCGGTTTGCAGATCGATGAAAAAGGCTTCATAAAAGTTAATTCTCAGAGACGTACAAACCTTGAAAATATTTATGCTATTGGCGATATTGCTGGGCAGCCCATGCTTGCACATAAAGCGAGTTACGAAGGTGTGCTTGTTGCAGAAGTTATTGGCGGAATGAATCGTGCTTACGATGTGAAAAGTGTTCCTGCTGTAGTGTTTACAGATCCCGAAATTGCCAGTGCCGGACTTCTTGAAAGTGAATGTAAAGAAAAGGGTTATACAGATTTAAAAATTGGCAAATTTCCGTTTGCGGCCAATGGACGCGCGGTTTCTATTATGGAGACCGACGGTTTTGTTAAAATTATTGCAGATGCCAAGACTCATGTCGTTTTGGGCGTGCACATGGTGGGCCCAGAAGTAAGCAATTTAATTTCTGAAGCCGTACTGGCTATTGAAATGGGTGCGCGACTTGAAGATTTAGCTATGACAATTCACCCTCATCCAACACTGGGAGAAGTGGTAATGGAAACAGCTGAGGCGGCGTTAGGCCACGCTATTCACATTATCCAAAAACCATTGCGTGGACATTGAAGACTGGGGACTTATTCCCTACCAAGAAGCACTGACAAGACAGCTTGAAAAAGTAGAGAATGTGGCCGCAGGAGGGAGTGACACTCTTATATTTTGCTCACATCCTCCGGTTGTGACATTGGGACGCGGCACACAGCCTGGAGATGTGCAGTCGTGGACGGGAGAGAAAATTGAAATTTCACGCGGAGGCCGAGCGACTTATCATGGGCCTAGCCAAATTGTGATTTACCCAATTTTGAATTTAAATATTAAGCGTAAAACTTTGCCAGAACGGGATCTTCATTCGTATCTACGAATATTAGAAGACACAATTGTTCAAACATTAAAAGAATTTGGTTTGAATTCAGAAGTGCGTTCAGTTCAGTCTGGGGCTGAGGGGCCGTCACTAACTGGCGTCTGGGTCAGCGAGCCAAATGGTACTGATAAAAAAATTGCCTCGATTGGTATTGCTGTAAAGAAGTGGGTGACTTATCATGGAATAGCCTTAAACCTAAAACACGACCCCACGGCATTTGTTGGTATTCGACCTTGTGGTTTTAGTACTGACGTTATGACTTCGGTAGAAGAGCAGTGGCGAAACACTGAGGGTGTTTCTAAGGGCAATGGCTTTGTGATGCCAGATCGAAAAGTTATCCAAAATGTATTTGCAGAATTAATTTCTAAAGCTATTTCTTATCAATAGTAATTGCAAATTTAGTGATACCTGCAGATTTAACTAGATCAATAATTGTGATCACTCGACCGTGCGAGACGGCTTGATCGGCAGATATAATAGCCTGCATTTCGGGCTTAGCTGCTATAGAATTTTTTGAAAATTCAGTGATTTCTTCATCTGATGCGGGCTTTCCGTTCAGCAAGGCCTTACCGTCGGCAGTAATTGATATTGTAAGTTGCGAGGGGGCTGTGTCTTCACCACTTGAGGCTTTTGGTAAATTGATGTTGATACTCGGCTTTACAATAAATGGTGTTGTGATCATAAAAATAATAAGAACTACGAGGATAATATCGACAAATGGTACAATGTTGATTTCGGCTATGGGGTCGTCATTATCTCCGGTAATCTTAGATGCCATTAGCTTTGACCCTTATATGTTTTAGCATAGGCCACACAGAGTTCTTTCGTGCCATCAAGGTTTTGCATGATTCGTTTCACGCGCTTTTGAAAAAAGTTATAAAAAATAACGGCCGGGATGGCCACCAGAAGTCCGGTGGCTGTGGCAATGAGTGCCTGCGAAATGCCGAGAAGTACAGTTTGAATTTCACTTTGCTCCGCTAGGCTTCGAAAAGCATCCATAATGCCAAAAACAGTGCCGAGTAGACCAATAAATGGAGCATTTGAACCCACGGTGGCTAAGAAATTGAGACGCTTTTCAAGGTCAGGTCTCTCTACTTGAGCATAGGCATTAAAAATTTCTTCAAGTCCATTTGCCCCATGTTCTTTTACGTGTCTAAGACCGTAGGATAATGCACGACCCTCTATGGATTCTTTGTCACGCGACAACTCGTCAATATCTTTTATAGAATTATTTTTTAATGTGTCGCTAATTTCTTTTTTCATTAAATCACTTTTTCTCAATGCTTGAGAAAGCGCCATGTATCGCTCAATTATAAAAGCTACACTGAGTATGCTTAAGATGATGAGAATCCAAAGAGTGCTCTCGTGGCCAACCTTTGCTATTATAAAAAACTTATCTGTGAGCATTTTTGTTCCTTTTTTTAGGTATTGTGAAATTATCGCTGGTCTCATTTTATGTGGTCAAGCTATGATCAAGATGACATGCGTAGTCTCATCCAAATCTTATTCGTATTTGCACTAGCTGGTTGTAGCTGGTCGGCCAGTAAAACCCCGTCTATTTTGATCATAGCAGTAGAGGGGTTGAGTTCTGAGGCTTTTTACTGTGGGGGAACAGATACTGAATTCTCTGAGGGTCTAGGTGTTTTGTGTACTGACGGGGTTCGTTTCACGCATGCATTTGCCCCGTCGACACTCAGTCAATCCACTTTGGCTTCAATGTTCACTGGCCTGTACCCACAAGATACTGGAGTTTTGCATAATGGGTCGCATTACTTATCCGAAAAATTTGTTACTGTGCCTGAGGTGGCATTTAGTCTGGGGTATAGAACTTCATTTTTTTCAGGGGGGCCGCCAATTTGGAGAAAGTCTGGGATAGATCAGGGCTTTGAATTGTTCGAAGACAATTTAAGTATTAGTCGTGAAGAGCTTTATCGTCCGGTAGATAAGAATTTTGAATTATTTTTAAAATGGCAAAAAGATACAGCGAATGGAAAGCCGTTTTTCTCTGTTATTTTTCTTCCTGATTTGCAATTTGTAATGAAATCAACCATCGACAATAGGGGGCAAGAACGCGCTCAAGGTTTTGATGGCCAGCTTCGTGAAATAAATGAGTCGTTTGCTGAACTGGTGGTCAATTTAAAAAAAGAACAATTATGGGATAATACCTACATCATACTAACAGGACTGAATGGCAAAACAATGCCGTCGCGTTTCGCTGAGATCAATACAACAAATCTTCATAGTGATGGAGCCCAGATCTTATTGATTATTAAGCCAGCACAAAAAGCAAGAGACGCTGGCTTAGATTGGGCAATAGACGCGAATGTAAGTTTAACCGATGTTGGAGCTACATTGTTTGATATTTTAGGTAGTCCTGAAAATATCACGAGTAAAGATAGCCAGCTAGATGTATCGTCACTTCGCAAATCATTAATCAAGCCGCAAGTGAATTGGAAGAGAGATCGTTACATTGTCAATCAGTCGGCCTGGGCAGAGTGGCGAGAGGTTGGTGGAGTCCGCTACGCTGTTCGCCATAATAATATGCTTTATATAAATGATGAGTCTCCGCTTTTATATAATTCACTTACAGATAGATACGAGACTCAGCCAATGCAACAAAATGACGGATTAATTCGGCAGTCAGCAGAAGTTATTCGAAAATATTTAGAGTCGCGCAATATGGAGAGATGGACGGGTATATCCCCTCAGGTCATAGAGAGAATAAAGATTCAAAGTGATATGATGAACGCCGCAATTCCGAGAGAAAATATTAAGTTAAGACTGTCGCACTTAATTAAGAAGCGAGCCTGGGATAAGCAGTTAGTCGGCTGGCTGGCGCGATTTGCTCTTGATGATAACGACTGGCCACTCCTCGAGAAGCTCGGCATTGAGAATTTAAATCCAACATGGGTTTATGTGGCTAAGCGTAACCAAGGTATAGATTTACTTCCGCCCAGCGATTTTTGTTGGAAATGGCTAGATAAACGAACATCTTTGAGTCGAAATACAAGTGCCTGCTCTGATCAAGAATTTATGGCATTTGCAGAGTGGACAAAAGAAACAAATCCTCAAAAAAAATCTCAGTTCGAAGAGAAGTTCTTTAGAATTTCAAATTACCTTGAAATTGATTACGAAATTGCCACTATAAATTTTCAAAATGCACTCCCATGGGACACCGACATTAGCATTCCGGCAGAGCCTCGTTTAACAGAGCTCGCATCGACACTTCCTGAATACAAAGGTTTTCGTCAGGTTATGGATTCGAGATTGAGGCGGTAAGGTAAACTATGAACGCGGATGATTTAATATACTTAACTCCATATTTACCTCAGTGGGCTGATATGGCTGCTCTTGAAATAAAACAAATTAAAAATATCCTACAAGACTTAGATATTGAGAAGATTGAGCATATTGGCAGTACGGCTGTCCCGGGACTTGCATCTAAGCCAGTGATAGATATTGCTATCAAAGTAGGCAGAATTGAAAATGGCAAAGATGCTATTCGGCCTTTAGAGTCTTTTGGTTATTTGTATTTAGCAGAGAACTCAGATGAAAAGCATATGTTTTTCGTTAAAGGATTGCCTCCGCATGGGGATGGTCGGACTCATCATCTTCATTTCTATGAGCGAGATTGGTTCGATCGACATACTAA
>JAGRAK010000054.1 GCA_020434645.1 Bdellovibrionales bacterium
TGCTCCAGCCACTTGTTGTGTGGGTGCACCAGTAATTGCTGCGGCTAGTGATGTTTGGCCTGGATTAAAAGTTTGACCAGGTAAACGCGTGATAAGATTTGCAGGGGCTCCGGGCTGCATTGTAAATGTAGTTGAAGCATTATCTGTTAGTGCCGTTACAGGGAGCACTGTGTATCCGGACTTAGCTTGTACAGGGCTCATAGTGAACGTTTCAACACCAGCCACAAAGTTTGAAGCTGCGGGTTCAGTATCTGTTAAATCATTTGGCGACTGTAATGATACCGCGCCGGCGTAACTTGTGGTGTTGAAATAATCATCTGTTGCGCGAACTTCGACATTGAAATTATTGTCGACGTTAAATGCACCGAGCACACCAGTTACGGCTTCTGCCAGAGTCATCGTGCCATTGGTATAGGTTTGACCAGGCAAAATCGCAATAGATCTTGTCGTTGCGTTCGGATTAATCGTGATGACTTTATCAACTGTTTTACCTGAAACATTGTGGGTGGCGCGCAAGGTGATGGTGTCGGCCTTTATGTAATTCACATTACTAAATTCAGCAAATCCAGCTTGAAATGTGGCAGTGAGAGTGCCAATTGGTGCCTGTGCCGGTGACACCGCAGAAACTGTAATCCAGTGTTTTGTGCCGCCGGTGAGGTCAATAAGAGATACGCCATCATCGGCGTCGATCATCTTCACTTGAAACGGCGTCATAGGTACATTGTGGCTAGCTGTATAGACAGCTGGCGGTTCATTGGGTGGGTTGATCGGCGTCGGATCTGGTGCGCCAGAATCAGCCCATTCAATGCGATCTACGGTGAAAACAGTTTCTAAAGTGAATACGGCAAGATTTGGAGAATTGCGAATACGACATTCAATTTTTGTAGTTTGATCATAAGTCGAAGCGGCGAGAACAGTAGTTGAAATGATACCTGAGGTATCGGTAACAAAGCTTGTGGGACCTGTAATAACAGCATCTGTGTTTGTAATTTCAGTACAATCGACTGTCATGTCGGGTACAGGGTAACCATCAGGAGCTGTGATTTTTGCAACAAGAGGTAGGGGATAAGCTAGGCCTTTTTTAACGCCTTGATTGTCACCTGAGACTTTTCTAATTTCGAGACCGAGTCCGATGGGGTTACCATTGGCATCTTCACTGCCTCCGCGACCGCCACCACAGGCCGAAAGCAAAACAAAACTCAACGCAAAAAATCCTTTAAAAAGCAAAGCAATGCTTTTTAAAAAATTCGCTAGAAGAATTTTGTAGTTACGTCCCATTTATCCCCTAAGTTATGTGACTTTCAACATCTATATATTCGGTAAAAATCGCTGAATTATTAAGGATCTGGAGGTGATTATATTAAAAATGTAGATTTTTTTTACAGGGCTGTCTTAATCAGAGAAAAATTAAAAATAAACTTGAGTTTATGAAATTAATGAAAACGAGCAAAAAAATGGCGGCATTTTCGGCCGCCAATTAAAATTGTTTTATTATGAGATTTCTTTAAGCCTTCTGTCTTGCTTCAGCTACTGCGCAGCAAGTGGCTTTTCTTTTTCGGTCAACTTTTTTCCCTCTGAAATTCGAAGATAAAAACGTTTTTTGGCCACAGGTCGAGTCTCGCCATTGTTATAAATTTGCAAATAGGCAAAGTCTGAACAGCTGCCATCTTCGCGATTTATAAATTCACATCCGGGTAGCGCCTCAAGATGAATTTTTAGTTTATCGGCCGCAGAATTGAGAGTGTACTGAAACGGGGCTTGGTCTTCGTTCGCCCAATTCACGGCACCCTGAAGTGGGCCGCCATTGAGTCCGACTTCAACCCGTACAGGATATTGAAATTGATAAAATTCACTCGACGTTAGGCTGATCTCAAGGTCGTGTTTGGCCACATCGCCCTCGGCTAAAGTATGGGGAATAGGTCGCCCTCGAGAGCCGGCACCAGAGTCAGTGAGTTCGCGTCCGGCATTTTTAACAGTGAATTTCGCAATTGGACCGCGATCCAGTCTGAAATTTCGAGTGTTCAGTGCATTCACTATAAGGTCATGCATTTCTAGCGGTGCGCGAACACCTGCACGACCAAGTTTATCTGCATAGAGCATATGTTCAAACCAATCATTTGCAGTGAGTGCTGGGTGATTGCGAGTGAGCCTCATGGCTTCAAGTGTAAGGTCTGACATTTTTGCTACACCAATGCGACCGAATTTTTGAATGGCGCCCGTGAGCATATCATTCATTGCGCCGCCATAAGCTTCGCCATCATCGTGTGACTCATTTGTTAAGTTAAAACCGGTGCGATTGATAATTCGAAAATCTTCAGAGCCATCAAATGGTGCGCCACCGGTTACATCTTGAATAACAAGTTGTGCAACAAAATCAGCCATGCCTTCTGCAAGTCCGCCCGTGTCTGCAAGTTCAATCAAATCTCCCATTAGGCGATCCATAACTCCATGACCGAGTTCGTGCCAAATTGTGGAGTTGTCTCGTGCAAAATTCATATTATCTGGAGAGTAAGTCGTAAAATTGATGGTGTCGTTTGTGTAGTAGGCATTGTCGCGCATTGAAATATCGGGATCATATAAAAAGGCATGAAACGCTCGTGTTGAGAGTTCAGGGTCTGTAAAGCCCATGCCATGAAGTGATTCCATGAGGCGATCAATGGCGTAGTACACTTGAACTTCATCAAAGCCGTCATTGATATAAGATACGGGGTCATGATCCGGTAGGCGACGAGCTTCGCGCGTGGAGGCGTCTATTTCTGAAGTGAGTGGGCGGCCATAGTAGGCGCCTGAAGGCACGAGCTCCCAGCGTTGAGAATTGCCTATAATATTTTGCTTCCACAAAATGGCAAGCTGACTAGAAAAAGTAGGCGTAAAATTTAGGCCTTTGGTATTTGCAACGGCATCTGGGTGAATGTTGATGCTCGCGTATTTTCCTACAAGATACATCCCGCCATTTGAAAAATTATTGGGCGCCATTGGTAGGGCATCATAAAGTGCCATAGCCGTTTGCAATAGCCAATTGGGTGACCAGTAACCCTGTGCCTGGCCTTCGGGAGTTTCGCCTAAGACAGGGTCCATTTTATCTTCGTAATAGCGACGACTTTTTAATGGTAAGTAGGGGTCAGTGGTTGTTTCTTTACGCGTGTCTAATAAATTTTTAAGAAGAACTGGAATGCGTGTTTGACGAGCTTTGGTTTTTTCAGCTTCTTCGTATATGGGGTACACAAGAGCTGGAACATCAGCTTGTGGGAACTCTTTATATGTAGACTCAATTATTTCTTTAGTGAAATGAGAAACTTTAATGGTGTGCGTGCCTCTGCGGCCTGTGACTTCTATTTCGCGCACAAGATCAGTGTTCACCCATTTGTCTTCAAATTTTATTTTACCAATGCGTTGATCATCGCGATGATTTAAAACCACTTCGCGTACATAGCTCATGTTATTGAGAGAACTCATATGCGCTTTTAGTTTATTTTTTGCTATTTTATTAAGAGCTAAGATGCTCTCACGTGCATTTTTAAGTGAGCTGTCATCAATATGGGCTTCCATTTGAATGAGTGTGCCTGTGAGGGGCGATGTCCAAGCTCGGATGAGTGCGCCATCAAGTGGGATACCCTCTTCAACCTGAACGTATGTGCGAAAATGAGAGTGGGCTAGCGGTCGTGCTTCGACCTCTACAAAGTCTTGTTCTTTAAGCTCTAAACCTTTTTCAATATTGAGTTTTGGTAATATTGAACTGAGGTCATCTGAAAGCGTGTTTTTTTCCTCCCAGCGAACATATTGAATGTCGGCTGATGCAACTGATGAAAGTAACAGAATCGAAATAAGTGCTGCGAAGAACCGGCTTAGGTTCTTGAAACTCAAAATTTTTGTCATTAAATCCCCCCGGAGTTAAGTGGGGGTATAATCATATAACTCAGCTTATTATTGCAATGTGTAATGCGTGTCGGCTAGAGACGAAATTGTAAAGAGAGCAAGAAAGTGAGCACGCTGAATGATTCAAGCTCGTAGGGCACACTGGCTTTGGTTGTTGATGATTTTTCGGCATATAAAAATGAACCTTCAAATCCAACAGTGAACCATGTGGCCACATTGTAATTGTAGCCGCTGGCAAAGCCATAGTGATAGGGAGAAAAAATAACAGGTGTGCCAAAGGTATCTGTGCTGACTTTGGCAATGCCGGCACGAAAGCCAACGAATGTGGTGCCCGCAGAGCCAGGTATTTGTAATGCCGCTTCTAAGCCATGAAGCGAGTAATCAAATTGTTCTCCGCCACCAGAGCCTTGCTCAGATCCAGTTAAGAAGTAGTAACCGCCGATGGTCATAGAAGGAGAAATAAAGGCAATTCCTTTTGCGCCGTACATACGATGGGGGTTTGAGTTGTCTGAATCGGGCACGCTAAAGCCGTAGAGAATACCAAACTGTGAGCCACCAATGTCTTGTGCATGAGCAGAATGAGTCCACGCAATGGACGACGCACAAAATAAAATGAGTATTAACAATAGTTTCCTCATGCTTACTGTATCGGAACAGGACGGCACGGAATTCACTCGACCTCGTGCCAGATTGTGGTAATGGTCAATAGACAAACGACTTGAAATGACAGTGGGAGCCTTTCGAATGAATATTCATATCAACACAAATTCAAAGCAATTTTATTTTTTAAAACACTGGGCTGTACTTATCGTGAGTTTATTTATTTCTATCAACTCATTCGGCTGGGCTGAACTTGGGCATCAAGTGACAGCTGAAATTGCAGAACAAATTTTGTCTCAAGATGCAAAAACAATGTCGGCCATTCGTTCGATTGTTGGCCTAGAGCCTCTCGCAATCGGGGCAGCTTGGCCAGATATAGTGAAAAGTGATGCAAGGTTTAATGATTTTTCGCCTTATCATTATATGACTATTTATCGAGATTCTAAAAAGTCAGTTTCTAAAAATGCACTAACGGTTCTCAATAGATATCCTGCGATATTGACTGATAGTCGGTATTCTCGTGAATCTAAAATGATCGCCTTTCGATTTATCTTACATGTGGTAGGCGACATTCATCAGCCGCTTCATGTGGGCAATGAATTTGATTATGGCGGCAATGCCTGTCGAGTAAAGTGGCAACCCAATGCGAAGTCCTCAGGTCAAGAGACAAATTTGCACTCTGTTTGGGACGAAGAACTGGTAAACAACATGGCCACTAAGATGAGATCAGAGAGCAAAATAAATTATAAATTCTTTGGTTATAAAGAAGTGTCGAATATCTTGATGGCGAAATATAAAAGCCTGATCGCCTCTTCGAGTCAAGATGTTGACGTAGACGCTTGGGTTGCCGACTCTCAAAGGCTTCGTGAGACAGAGGTTTATCCAGATAAACTGGCCGATGATGCCAGACCTTATTGTTCACGGGGTGGTCATGTGTCAAATGTTCCGGTGTTAGACGCTCAATATATCAACGCCAAAAGAGATTTGGTTGAAAAGCGTTTAGTCTTGGGTGGTATTCATTTAGCGAATTTATTAAGAAAGGTGTTCAATCGTTCAACGCCTACGAGCCCTACAGAATCTGATATTATTGCGCCGTTGATAATCTCGAACGACTAAGGCGAGCCAAATGATTCGTAATCTCTGTATCTTATTTTTAATTTTCAGTTCTCAATCCGCAAGCTTTGCAGCGGATAGTGAAAGCATTCAGAGTCTAAATGGCCAAAATTCTGAGGGCGTAGAAACTGAAGCTTCATTTTGGCAGCAGCGCAAAGCCGAGGCGTTTTCTCCTTGGCAAACCGAAGCACGACCATATTTAATTTACGGCTCACTTGTCACAGCCGCCATTTTAGCCACAAAGCATAATGGTGAAGATCAATTCAACGAAAACATGGCAAAAGATCAACCTCTGGGCGATGCGGCTGAAATTGGTGATCTGGGTGGTCAAGGCTTTACTAATTTATTTTATATTGCCGGCATGGGTGGCCATTACTACTTCACAAAAAGTCAAAAGTCTTATGATCATATGACGACAATGTTGCTCGCAACGGCTTATGCTGTGGGCACGAGCAGTATTTTAAAATTTATTGTGCATGAACCTCGTCCAAATGATCGCACAACGTATAATTCGTTTCCGTCAGGACACACCACATCGGCGTTTGCATTTTCGTCAGTTATTATTGCGGAGCATGGGTTCTGGCCTTGGGGTTTTGCCGCCACCGCGCTTGCGACTCTGACTGGGATTAGCCGTGTCAATGATCACAAACACTATTTGCATGATGTCACGGCCGGATTTACAATCGGATCTGCATATGGATTCGGAATTTCTTATCTCCGTCAAGGACAACAATTAAATAAACATGCGGCAGGCGGAGCAAGCTCACATTTTTATGTCATGCCTGTATTTGCTAAAGAGCGCGGAGGGCTAGTCGCGTATTATGAATATTAAACTTCTACTCCTCATGTTATTTGTAATTCTGAGTCTCCCACTTAGTGCAGAAGAGATGCTTGATTACAAAAGAGTTGTGACGGATATTCCGACCACTAGCAAAAAATTTTTAAAAACGGCATTTTCAAAAGAAGCGATTGGTCCATGGATGACCATTTTTGGCAGTACAGCTGTTCTTTTTGCTTATGATGAAGAGTTACTTGAAAGTTCGCAGCGCGCAGGGCGCGATTTAGGAATCGGTAACGGAGACGCAACAGAAACTATAATTGAAATTAGGGGGCAAGATATTTTGCGTCTTCCAACCGACACCGCCTCTGGTCTTTATTTTTTAGGTGATGGTTGGCTCCATGGTTCTATTGCGGCGGGGTTTATAATCAATGGTTATTCAAATCAGGCAGCCCGACCTTACAACACAGGTCTTCAGCTTGCCCATGGAATGTTTGTCTCCACAATTTTTAACCAAGCTTTGAAGCGATCATTTGGTCGCGAAGATCCTAACTTTGCATCTGAAAAGCGCGGGGCGTGGCGGCCTTTTCCGAGTTTCAAGGCCTATAATGATGAGTCAGCAAAATATGATGCTATGCCAAGTGGCCATGTTATGACGGCGACCTTGATGTTTACTGTTGTGACTTTAAATTATCCTGAGTATGCCTACTTAACCTGGCCGGTGGGTATCACATGGATCACGGTCTTAAGTTTTCAGATGATGAATAATGGTGTGCACTGGGCGAGCGACTATCCACTCGGCATCGCAATGGGCTATCTTGCTGGTAAGCTTGCATATGAAATGGTTCATCCTGAAAAACCTGAAGTTGACGCTCAAGACAAGAATAAACAGCAAGAGCCCGAAGTCGCATTTTACCCCGCCGTCACTCCCGAAGGCAGCACACTGAATTTGATTTATAGTTTTTAGATTGGCAGCAGGCGAGTCGGTACTTGGATGTCAATTGATGTCCCAATGCCCAGCTTAGATTGAATATTGATTGAACCGCCCTGGCACCAACCCTGCTCTATTTAGAGCATGGTCACTTTTGTTAAGCGGATTTCTTTTTACTGGTCAGTGCGATTTCAAATTCACCAAAGGCGCCGTCAAGTAGTTCGCGAGATGGCGCTTTGATCGTGACCCGGTCAATAGTTGATCGATCAACACGCTCGTCTTGTGGTTTGGCCCGCCCATCATATATTCGCGCTTAGCCTCGACCTGCTCGGCATCATGGCGGCTGTACAGGCGCACTTCTTGAATCGAGCAGTGGGGGCCGTCCATATCGTTTAGCGGGAGGACGACATTCACGTCCTGATACTTATGAAAGTTCTGCTGCAAGATCACGGCGACGCGATCGAAGATTTCAACTTCCGGCATTTTTACGTTTACGAGTTCATCAAAGCTCATGACGCCCTGTCGGCACTACCGCTTCGAATTTCAAACGAAAAAAAACCTCGCTGGGGGAAGCGAGGTTTTTTAGGGGGGGGGTGATTGATTTGTCCGGGGGAAGACGTCGTCGATCACATACCTATCACTAGAGCAAGAGTCAGACTCGCGATTGCCGCGTAGATTCATTATCAAATCGAAAATGCGAGCAGTGCCAAATTTGCGCCGCTCAAAATGTGGCGATTGTTTAAGATTCTGACGTTGTCTCATTTTGAGACAGGCGCGAATTGCCTAGCAATTCCTGTTACCGAAAAAACAACCTCAAAATTCTCATTTTGGAGCATTTTAAATGGTTGCCTAGTAATTGCTGTTACCGAAAAAGGGTCTAAACTTTGGTCCATAACCCTCACCGGGAGAGAGAATTTGGACCAAGATGGCAAGGATGCCGTCTTTTACCAGTTGGCAGTTAAATACAACTGGCTAGAGACCAAGAAAGAGAAGATGAGCTTTTTAGTTGAGATCGAGCAAATTGTTTTACCACGACTGTCGATTGAGAAAATGCACAGAAAAAGTTTAATACGTCGGCTTCGCAAAGCCATTATGAAAGATATGGTGAAGTGTAAGCCAGGCAGGCGACCTAAATATAATGATTTTGATAAACATCATTTGGTGCAGATCTGGCAGCTTTCTGGCTACCCCTGTAGCAAGCGTTTAAAATCAATTTTAAATGAATGGCTCGATGTTTACGAGTGTGCCGATAGCATTAAGGCTCACTTAAGAACGATGTCGCCAGCGCAGATGGACGCATATCTTCGGTCACCAAGAATTGAATATTTACGAAAGGTAAATAGCGGCACAATACCTGCGAAAAACCATATTAAAAAATTGATAAGACTTCGTGACCCATCCGTTCGCTATGATGAGCCAGGATTTACTGAATCTGACACGGTTCTTCACTGCGGCCACTACACTTGGGGAACTTATGGGCACACAGTGTCGATCACAGATCTCTGCAGTGGTTGGACAGCTGGCGGTGGTATTTACGGTAAGAATGCAGAACTCGTCGTGAAAATGTTAAAAACACTTGAACAGAGGCTACCATTTTTAATGCGAGCATTATTTTTTGACAACGGTATTGAATTTGTAAATCATCTTCTGGTGCAAGAATTTAAAAACACCAAGGGAATAGACGTGGCGAGAGGTAGATCTGGCAAGTCGAACGATCAGTGCCATATCGAGCAGAAAAATAATACTTTTGTCAGGTCAATATTTGGACACGTTAGAATCGAAAATCCAGATTTAATACCCATGATGAATGAAATCTACGAAATCTGGGAGCAGCTTCACAATTACTTTATGCCTCAAATGAAAATCATCTCAAAAGACCGAGTCGGCTCCAAGGTAAGAAAGAAATATGATAAACCAAAGACGCCTTATCAACGAATTATTGAATGCGAGAAAGTAAGTGAAGAAGTGAAAGATAGGCTTCGCAAAACAAAGGCCACGCTGAACCCATTTAAACTTCAGGCTCAGCTTCAAGAAAAACTGGCCTACTTCCATAAACTAAATGATGAGTATAATGAAAGGATCAAGCAGGAGACCTCATGAGCCCACTGGTTAAAGTAAATCGCCTCAAAATGAGCCATTTCGGTAACAGGGTTTATTTAGGCAACACGCATAACAATTTTACGCTGGCTAGGAGTTTTGCATGTTTGTTGTCTTTAATGGGTATGTCCTTTTGCAGCGATTTTGACCGGTG
>JAGRAK010000055.1 GCA_020434645.1 Bdellovibrionales bacterium
CAACGGGTTCGCTCACCTGACATTTAACTGTTTTTGCAAAGACAGTTTGTGAAATAGATAAAAACAATAAACCCACGATTATTTTGTTCATTAAAATCTCCTTGAAACTTTCGCTTTCAGCAAGATTTTCATTAAATCCCGACAGCATTGAACTGACGGCAAGTCATGGCGTGCCAGCCTTCAACTTCAAGCAAATGCGGGGGCAGGTGCAAGCTTAAACATAGTCACCTATGTAAATTATTGTAGACGCCGAAAGTTCAAAGAGTAGAATAAACACTCTATGATATTTGGTAGCCAAAACATTTCGACCTACAGTAAAAGCAACATGTTCATCTGGCTGACTTTGGCATTTCAAGCGGGCCTTCTTAATATGGGTGGATTTTTGTCATGCCGAAGCTTTGTCTCTCATGTCACTGGCTTTGCGACTCTTGCAAGCCTTGAAATAGAATCTGGCAAATTTAGCCACGGCTTCGGTCTTATCGCCATGCTCTTTGCGTTCTTATTTGGCGCCATGATGAGCGGAGTTTTAGTTGATCTGCGCTTGAAACTGAATAAGAAACCCAAATACTATTTAATTTTTGGATTCTTATTTTTTATCACTCTATTGATAACCGTTGGCGGGTTTAATAATCTATTTGGAGCCTACGGCAACCCGCTCAGTGATTTTCGCGGCTATAGCCTTGTCACTTTACTCTGCTTCACTTGTGGTGTTCAAAACGGCACAATTACACTTGTTTCAAAATCAATTGTTCGCACCACTCACCTCACCGGCATTACGACCGATCTCGGAATTGGCCTTGTGCGTGTATTAAATCGAAAAAGATTAGTTAATATTGAAAACGAAGGCCGCGCCAACGCAATGCGAATTGGCATCATTCTATTTTTTATCATTGGCTCACTTGCTGGTGTGCCTATATTTCACAAATTTGAATTTCGCGGGTTTATATTTCCGTGCTTAATTTCAGCAAGCCTATTTGCAATTACGTTTTATTTTCAAGTATTGCGCCCGAGAGAAACACACAAGTCATAATTTATTTTTTATTCTTGTTCATACGAGAATTTAAACTTTCTTTGATTCTACTGAGATTCATAAGCAACTCTTCTGTACGCAGAGCTGAGGAATCTTTATGACCAAGTAAAGGCTCAATTTCTTCTGTTATCACCTTATAGGCAAGCTTAAGATCACCCTTTGCCTCGGCGGCTTGGTACTTCATTGAAAGTGCGCTTAAACAGCTCTGCCGCTCCTCAACCGTTTTCTGCGGGCGTTTAGCACACGACCCTGTTTGTGCCTGTACACATAAAGGAGCAAACAAAATGATAAATAGTAAAAAGCGAACCACAAGACCCCCAAAGCTAAATATTTCGACGGTACTTTCCGCCTGCATCAAAAAGGGCATGAGTCATTTGATAGAGCGTGCAGTGGCGCGCGGCCGACATAAGGGCTGAAAATATATTCTCCCCGGCAAGCGCTGCCCGTTTTAAATTCTCTAGTTCACGAGCGGCATCAGCAGCATGATCTTTTTTAAATTGATTGGTACGATCAAGACAGAGCTTTTTTTCTTCAGGTGTAGCGCGCGCCATTTCAATTTTAGGTGGCACATAATCTGCCGCCTGTTTTTTAGGGTCTAAGAAGGTATTGACCCCTACAATTGGCAACTCTCCTGAATGTTTCAAAGATTCATAATAAAGCGATTCTTCTTGTATTTTACCACGCTGATACTGAGTCTCCATTGCACCCAATACTCCGCCGCGCGCATTGATCTTTAAAAATTCTTCGAGCACGGCCTCTTCAACTTGATCTGTGAGCCACTCAAGAAAGTAACTCCCCTGCATGGGGTTTTCATTTTGAGTTTGGCCAAACTCTTTATTGATAACCATTTGAATGGCTTGCGCGCGCCGAACAGAAGCCTCAGTTGGAGTTGTAATCGCTTCATCAAAGGCATTGGTGTGAAGCGAGTTGCAATTGTCATTGATCGCAATGAGCGCCTGCAAAGTTGTTCGAATATCATTAAAATCAATTTCTTGCGCGTGAAGCGAACGACCCGATGTCTGAATGTGATATTTTAATTTTTGCGAGCGATCATTGCCGTGATAAAGATCACGAATGGCCACGGCCCATATTCTTCGCGCTACGCGCCCTATAACATTGTATTCAGGGTCTAGCCCGTTACTGAAGAAGAACGAAAGGTTTGGTGCAAAGTCATCAATATTGAGCCCTCGCGAGCGATAGTACTCAACAAAAGTAAACGCATTTGAAAGCGTAAACGCGAGTTGTGAAATTGGGTTCGCACCAGCTTCGGCAATATGGTAACCCGATATAGAAACTGAATAAAAATTTCTGATTTCGTGTTCTATAAAATAAGTTTGCACATCACCCATCATTTTAAGAGCGAAATCGACAGAGAATATACAAGTGTTCTGCCCCTGATCTTCTTTTAAAATATCAGCCTGCACCGTCCCGCGCACCTTTGAAATAGTTTGCGCTTCAACGTCTTTACGTTCTTCTAATGTAAGTTTACGTTTTATTTCTTTTTCTTTTTTCTCTACCTGTTGATCAATGGCCGTGTTCATAAAAAAAGCAAGAATCATCGGCGCTGGCCCATTAATCGTCATCGATACAGAAGTTTTGGGGTCACATAAATCAAATCCTGCATAGAGACGCTTCATGTCGTCTAGAGTAGAAATACTCACACCACTCTCGCCGACTTTGCCGTAAATATCAGGGCGCAAATCAGGGTCATGGCCATAAAGCGTGACACTATCAAAAGCAGTAGACAGACGCTTAACTGGAAGATCATGAGAGAGATAATGAAATCGCTTATTGGTACGCTCTGCCGGACCTTCGCCGGCAAACATTCGAATAGGATCTTCTTCTTGCCGCTTCAGCGGAAAAACACCGGCTGTAAACGGAAATTCCCCCGGAACATTTTCTAAAGCTAAATATCGAAAACGGTCTCCCCAATCTGAAATTTGTGGCACTGATACTCGAGGTATTTCAAGACCACTAAGGGACTTTTTTGTCATGCTCTGCTTGATTTCTTTACCACGCACAGAGTACGAGAGCTCTTTTTGACTGTAGCGCTTTTGCAGATCTTCAAAACCAGTGAGAGCTTGCCACTCCCCATCGGTGAATTTTTTCTTTAATTTCAATTCTTCAGTTTTAAAATTCTGTTCAGACACGTAATCATCAGCGCCTTTAACATTCTTATTTACTATTACGTTCTTTTTGACTAAATCAAGTGCATACAGTGTAGAAGCGGCCTCTGCCTTTTCTTCAACATTTCTTTTATAAGCTCTTAAAGTGGATACAATTTCGGCTAAATAATTTTGTCTTTCAACAGGAACAATAGTTTGTTTTTCTGTGCCACGCATGAGTTCTGCCGCGTTTTTAGGCTCCCACTTCTCACCCAGTAGCTCGACTAAATTAAAGAACAGACCATTCACGCCACTATCATTAAAATTTGATGCTTGCGTGAGATGCACAGGGACAGGTTTGTCATCATGAAATAGTTTGCGGGTTCTTTTATACTGCTTAATTACATCGCGATGAGCGTCATCGGCGCCTCTGCGATCGGCTTTGTTGATCGCAATGAGACTTGCGTAATCAATCATATCAATTTTTTCAAGCTGCGATTGAGCACCAAATTCTGACGTCATGACATAAAGGCTAATATCACAAACATCTAAAATAGCCGAACTACCCTGACCGATGCCTGAAGTCTCAGCAATTAATAAATCAAAATTAAGTTCTTTTAAAGCGGCTAGGCTTTCAGGTAAAGACATTGAAATCTCTTTACCTGATCCGCGAGAGGCCATCGAGCGCATAAATACACCCGGGCGAGAAAGAGAGTTCATACGAATTCTGTCGCCGAGTAACCCTCCACCTGTTTTTTGCTTTGATGGATCTACACAAACCACTCCAATTTTAACTTCAGGATACACATTTAAAAATCTTTGAATCAGCTCATCAACAAGACTTGACTTACCCGCACCACCGGTGCCGGTTACGCCGAGTACCACTGGCGGCTTATCACTTTTACGTGAAAAGTTTGACAACCAGCCACGATACGAATCGATTAATGGTTTAAATTGAGAGTTCGTCAGACTTTGCTCAACACTCGAAATGAGCAAACCCAAATTGCGATGCGGAATCGGATTTGCTTTAAAAAATTCTGGTGTTTTTGCTTCAGAATATTTTTGCGAAGCCTCTAGCAAATCAAAATCACAAGATTTCACAATCAGTTCGATCATCCCCTCGAGCCCCATACGTCGACCATCATCGGGATGAAAAACATAGTCTATACCGTAGGCTTCAAGTTCAGACTTTTCTTCATGAACAATGACCCCGCCACCGCCGCCAAATATTTTCACATAAGGCGCACCCGCTTCATTCAGAAGATCGCGCATAAATTTAAAGTATTCCATGTGCCCGCCCTGATAAGAGCTGATGCAAATACCTTGAGCCCCCTCTTGAAGGGCTGCGACGACTACATCTTCAACTGAACGATTATGACCGAGATGAATCACCTCAGCACCCATATCTTGCAGAATTCGGCGCATAATATTAATGCTCGCATCATGCCCATCAAACAAAGAGGCTGCCGTTATGATTCGAACATTATTTTTGAGCATGCAGGTTCCTATAAGTATTAGTCGTTAAAATTTGGCGCGCGCTTTTCTAAAAATGCAGCTACACCTTCTTTTTTATCAGCTGATGCAAAAACTTCTGCAAATAGCTTAGCTTCTAAGCTCATGCCAGCTGTTTGATCTAGATCATAACCTTGATTAATTGATTTTTTTGCCAAAGCGACCCCAAGTGGGCTTCGCTTTGAAATTGAAGCGGCGAGCTTCAAGCAAGTTGGTATCAACTCAGTAGGATCAGTCACCATAGTGACAAGCCCCCAAATTGCACATTGATCAGCGGTGAAAACATCACCAGTCAATGTCATCATACGCGCCACACCCTTACCGCAATAGCGAGCAAGGCGCTGTGTGCCGCCATATCCCGGTATCAAGCCTAATGAAACTTCTGGTAGCCCAAGTTTTGCTGTTTTAGTAGCCACAATAAAATCACAAGCCATAGCGAGCTCTAAACCACCGCCGAGGGCAAAGCCATTAACTGCGGCTATCGTCGGTATTGGTAAGTCTTCGATTTCTTGAAATACAATTTGGCCATTTTCAGAAAACTGTTTGGCGTCAGCAGCGCTGATAGACTCCATCTCTTTAATATCGGCACCGGCAACAAATGCTTTTTCTCCGCTACCTGTCAAAATCAAAGCGCGTAAACCTTTTTCTGACTTCACTTGTGTTAGAAAACTCTTTAGATCTTGAATCACTTGCGCGTTCAAAGCATTAAGTGCTTTTGGCCGATTAATTGTTAAAATGCCAATATTGCCTTCGCGTTTAAACTCTAATGTTTCAAAATTCATTTTTTCGCCTCATAATTATAAAATCCTTTACCTGATTTGCGACCATACCAACCGGCTTCAACATATTTAATCAGCAGTGGGCACGGGCGATACTTCGGGTCACCCAATCCGTCATATAAAACATTTAATATTGCCAGAAGTGTATCGAGCCCAACAAAGTCAGCCAGCTGCAGTGGGCCCATCGGCTGGTTGGTACCCAGCTTCATAGCATTATCAATATCTTCAACAGAAGCGACACCCTCATATAAAGCGAATATAGCCTCATTGATCATCGGGCAAAGTATGCGGTTCACTGCAAAACCCGGCATATCTTTAGCCACTACAAAAGTTTTACCCATGGTCTCTGAAAGAGATTTAACTTGGTTAAAGGTTTCATCTGAAGTTTGCATACCTCGAATGAGTTCAACGAGAACCATCAGTGGCACTGGATTCATAAAATGCATACCTGCCACTTTTTCAGGACGCTTTGTGGCTGCCGCAATTTTTGTAATTGAAATGGACGACGTATTTGAACATAAAAGCGCTTCTTTTTTACAGACTTGATCTAAGTCTTTAAAAATTTTTAATTTTAAATCTACATTTTCAGTCGCGGCCTCAATTACGATGTCTGAATCTTTTTGCGCGGCCATATCTTTTGAAGTTTTAATACGGGCTAAGATTTTTGCCTTTTCATCAGCTGGCAAAGCGCCTTTTTTAATGAGTCGGTCGAGACTGTTTTCAATGGTCAACATTCCACGCTTAATTGACTCTTCAGAAATGTCGGTCATTAAAACATTTAAGCCCTTCATGGCCGCCACTTGAGCTATGCCATTGCCCATTTGTCCTGCGCCTACTACACCCACAAGTTGAATAGCCATAAATTCTCCTCTGTATATATATCTAAATTAAAAATTAAAGTAACTTAGCGGGCGTACGGAGTCAAAAGCCACACGAGGCGCAGCTGGTCGTCAGGGATTTCCCCTGACTCCTCTATTGATTTGGTGGCAAGCACTATGACCTGTGATGTCGAATCTGCAGATTTAAACGTCAGGGCTAAGCTCAAGTCAGTCAAAATATCCCCATCGGTCTTGCGATCAGGATCAAGCTGGTCGTAGCGAAATCCGGCAGTGAAGTTTTTAGATATACTTCGTGTGACCTCAATCATGCTATTGTTGTAGCGACCCTCTTGGCTATCCTGCTTCACTTCTCCGCCACCAATTTGCGCCACGATATTCCAGTTTCTAGGGTACCAGTTTAGAAAAAATATCCCGTTGCGCCAAAGAGCCGTCTGATTAGGCAATACTCCTGCCAAAGAATTTGTACTCGAAGCCACACTCGACTTCACATAGCCGGTCTGCAAAGATAACTGAGTGCGAAAGTGACGACCATTTGTAAAACCCCAATTGCCCGATGTCCAAATACGCCCATCAGAAGCCGTATCGATTTCGCCATTGTGAACGACAAGTTCTGTGTAATAGCCATTATTTTCAGTATAAAAACTTATACCCTGATCAGTAAGCCCGATAATGCGCTCCGAATAGGGCAAAGCATTATTATAAATATTCTCATGGCTTGCGAGAACGCCGTCATAGCCAAAATTAAGTGGTATAAGCCCAAACCGAATTCGGCCATATACTCCGAGATATTCAGCATAGGCCATAGAAAAGCCGATTCGATCTACCTGCGCTGCTGAGTAATACACCGGCAAATTGCGAGAGAGTTCAGAACTCACCTCAACATAGGCCGATAGTTTTTTATTTTTCCGCCAAGACAGACCAAATGCCGAATCTGACAAACTAAAGCTAGCCCCTACACTTTCATCAGAAAGAAGCGTGGGTCTGAGTCGCAACATTTCAATAGAAAGGGTTCCCACTGGCTCATCCGCACTGGAGTTCAGTGAGAATAAAAGTGCAAGTGAGAATAAAGTAACAACTAAGCGATTACAGAACATACGATTATTTTACCCGCGATTATAGGCTATTGTCATGAGGTTCTGAACCTTACGCTGCAACTCTTGCCTATCCTCTAAAGTCAGGCCCTTTGTCGAGACAGGTGGCAGCACTTGCAAGATTATTTCATGCCGCCACTTATCTATACACGGTAGCCATTTACCTTTCGGCAAACACTCAAATGCCCCTCGAATCACAACGGGCACAATCGGAAATTGCCCGGTAATTGCAAAAATAAAAGGCCCAGCTTTAAATCGCTCACCAACACCTGCTACCGACTGTCTTGTGCCCTCAGCTGCAAGAGCAAAACATTCTCCCTTTAATACACGTGCAACAGAATTTTTATAGAGATCTAGAACCTGCCCTCTTCTTGTACGGTAAATTTCAAGGCCACCGGAGGCACGCATACCCTGACCAAAAATAGGCACACGAAAGAGTTCAGCCTTCGCGCCAAAGCGAACATGCCCGGGTATGGCTTGATGCACGGCCGTGATATCAAACCCACTGGTGTGATTAAATAAATAAATGCAACCGCCTTCGGGCAAATTCTCTTTACCCCTCAATTTAACATGTATATTGACCAAAAAATTAAGCGCACAAGCCCACAGGTGAATGATTTGACTGACATAGTTTTGGCTTTTAAATACGCCACCAGCAATGATAACAAGTGTAGCCGAAAAAGCTGTCACGAATATATGAGCGGGCAATGCAAATAGCGCCCGAATGTAACAAATCAGTTTCAATTAAAGCTCCGTTTTACCCATCACTCTAGCTCGCGCCTGACGAACTTGTCTCTCTTTATATTTCTCATGCGAGGCCATACCCGTCATATTTTTCAAATGCGTTTCATAATCCACAATCTGAACTTCGTAGGGATAAAAAAATGTCATCGTATGAGGCTTATCATTCATTGTGACATTGATTCGCACAAGACGTCTTGTTATAAATTTAACAAATTTATATTCACTGCTCGAGAAAGTATTATTCTTCTTGAGAAAAACAGCACGCTCATTATGCTCGGACATCCGTTTATACAACAAGCGATCAATCTCATCACTTGTGTACTCTTCATCTCGCGAAAGTGACTCCATGGTTTCAAAAAACAAATTGAGCGGGTAAAGTGTGTTATTGGACTGCTCGGCAATATTATGCGGAAAGCTCACGATATTATTTTCTAAAAAATATTTGAGCACACGAAAGACATCAAAAAGGTGCTTGGTGACGATGCGAACGCCCACTTTGTCGAGCAGCCCAAAAACCACAAGCTCACTTTTTGCTAGCAGCTTTGTCACTGACGATGTCGTTGTTTTAAATGTCTTGGTCTCAAACTTTTTTAGCACAATTGATTTCGGCCCGAGCGCTGGCCCCAGAGTGGTGCCGATAACGGGATCTTCATGAATATGACTGAGTATAGGTTTTAGTATTTGATCTTGAATATCACTTGAGTACTGAGCAAATAGATCATTTTCTAAATGCACAAAAGTATGCATCACTTTTAAAATCCCACAGGCCCACTTCTGTAAATCATTGCCACGAGTTGAGGCCATAATCAGCAAATTGGTGATGTCGCTGAGCTCATGAGGATCAGTTAATTTTGAGGGTATGGTTTCATTTTCAGAAAGCAACTCTTCTTGAATGTAAGTCACAGCTTTTCGATGGTACGACCACACCTTCTGCGCATCTTCTTCTTTATCAAGATCATATCCATAGGCAAATAAAAATCTTCGACCTTCTTCACGGCTCTGAACTGAGATATGAGGTATATCGAGGGCGGAGAGCCCACCGATCATAGATTCAATGGCATGGGCATCAAAATTTAACGGAGAAGAACTCATGACCTACGGTAACGTAGCTTCATGCGGTGATGCAAGAATTTGAACTTAACTTGTCGCCACAAAATTACTGAAACAGAAACATTTGGGCAGCACCAATTTCGAATCGACCCAGTGAGCCTTGAGCTCCGCCTGATTCAGAATTGTTTTGAAATGTCACCTGGCCAGACCAGATTCCATTTTGTACGCTGCCGCGAAATGTGATAGTGCCTATATTGTCTTGCGC
>JAGRAK010000056.1 GCA_020434645.1 Bdellovibrionales bacterium
GAAAAAGGTGCGTTTCGTCCCTACTATGAGTTGGGCATTATGCATAAGGTAGTGCCTGACGAAAAATTTGCGAGCTTGAGTAATTGGGATAATTATTTATTTCGTTTCGGCATTGGTCTTTCAAATATTCTTCATCCACCTAAGTCTGTTCAACTTGAACTTGAGGTTGCAGTTGGCCCTGAAGATATTCTCGCCTTTTTCTCCTACGGTTATGCTTGGGGATTTTAGTTTGGTTTATTGATCTATAGGGTTTATTTTTTTCGTTTCGTTTCGTTTCGTTTCGTTTCGTTTCGTTTCGTTTCGTTTCGTTTCGTTTCGTTTCGTTTCGCCTGATCTGGCTTTGATCTGATCTGATTTGTCTGTAGAGATTTAATATGAATCGTATCACCTTCGCTGCGGAGGTTGCGTCGCATTAATATATTAAAAATAATTTGTTAACCAAATACTATTTACTTGACAGCGTTTTTGCCTCGCTACGTTTGCGCGGGTTCGATTTTTGAAACTTGCCCGCGATCGTGAGCAAATATTAATTTTACTATTGAGGTGTGGCGATTAAACGCGAAACAGAGCATGCCTAATGAAATATTCGTAAGGCGAGAGCGGTTGTAAATTGCGTAAAATATGCGACTTAAAAATGCGTGTTATATGTTTTCGGGGCAGACATAGAGGAGGTATATGAATTTAAAGACGCTTTCAAATGAAAGATTACTGAGTGAAACAAAGCTTATCGTGAGCCAGGAGCGTGAACTATTAATCTCAGTTTTGCGTCATCTGCAAGAAATTGAAAGGCGAAAACTGTTTTTAGAACTTGGATTCCCAAGTCTTTGGGCTTATTGCACCCTTGAATTAAAATATTCTGAGGCGTCGGCGTATAGGCGTATCCAGGCCATGCGAGCACTTCGGGATTTGCCTGTCCTTCAGGCGAAACTTGAGTCGGGGTCATTAAGCTTGACCAATATTGCTAAAGCTCAGTCTGTCTTTCGAAAATTTTCTAAAAAACAAAATAATATTATTAGCCCATTTTATAGTGGGGTGGAGTTAAGCGAGAACGATAAGTTAACTGAGAGCGATAAGTTTGGCGAGAACGAAACGTCACGTCATGGTGATCACAATTTGGCCTGTGCGAAGCTAAAGGTTTTCGCAGCACTTGAAAACAAAAGCCAAAAAGAAGCCGACATTGTTTTAGCTTCACATTTTGGCGAAGAGATTTTACATAAGGAGTCGATTCGTCAGGTGAGCACTCATGAGGTTGTTGTGAAGCTGACTTTATCTAGTGGTTTACTTCAGAAAATAGAACGCGTTAAAAATTTATTTTCACACCAAAATTCAACTCTGACGACCGCTCAGGCGATTGAGCTTATGACAAATTTTGTGCTTGATAAAAAGGATTTGAGCTTAACGAGTGAGAAGAGGCAGAGGGCATATACTGAGAGTCTTCGCATATCGAGTAAATATGGTTTGCTACTTCCACAGCGGAGGTTAAGTCATGATAATAAAGTTGCTCGCGCGCCAAGTGAAATGTCACAGACGCAAAAACTAATGGCTAATAATGCAAAGTCAGCAGTGCCAGCGGCCGTCAAGAGGGCGGTTTGGCGCAAGGCAGAGGGTAGTTGCCAGTATGTAAGTTCATCTACCGGTCGACGTTGTGGAGGGCAACACAAGTTGGAAATTGAGCATATCCAACCAAGAGCGTTTGGCGGAACGAATGACGAGAGCAATTTAAAATTATTTTGTCGAGCCCATAACGTTCAGGCCGCGCGCGATGCGACGCTTATGGGTTAAGAGCCGCGATGAAGGAGTTGATTATTGCAATAGCGTATATAGTGCCGGGTTTGGGAGGTATTATGATTGCGATTTGTTACTGCAACAATGCATAAAGAGCGATAGCTACTGCAGCAGGATTGCCACCGCCAGCAGCGATTGCAGAACCAATATCAGAGCAGGCAGGATTTGTTGCCGCATCACCAATGCAATAAACATCATACATCGAGGTGACGGCTGTGCCGATAGCAGCATCATCGCAAGTTCCGCCTGAACCACCATTTGAGCAAGTAGTTAAAAATGTAGTTGGCGTAGTGCTAGATCCATCAATAGTCATAATTGTCCCAGTCTGACTTAATGTTGCAAGATAATCTAGGCTAGCTACTTTACTTGCTTTACAAGCGGCAACTGTTTCAGCGGCGTGCACTTTAGAATCATGCGACAGAGCCCCCATAAGTGTTGCGGCTTGTAAGTTGGCCGGAGCTGCATCGGCTGCTGAAAACGCGCTGGCCATACTGGAGGCCGTTACGCCTCCAACAATGAAACCGACCGAGCATCGGATGACATAAGATTCGGGAGATGTGAGTCCGGCCACAATGGCGGCACACGCTTGCGCTTGTGGAATATTTGTATCATCGACTTTATCTAAACACTCTTGAGCTTTTGCTAATTTATTATCATCATCAGATTCACAGCCAAAGTTAAATACTGCGATTAGGGTCGCACATAAAATTAAACTGAAGAATTTAATGGATGTAATAGGGCTAACTGTTCGGCTAATTGAAAATGATGTCATGTAAACTCTCTTTTGTTTATGTGCTAATTAAAATAGCGAATAGGTTCTAATTTAACCAGCCAGTTGATTTATTCTTAACGGCAATACAAACCAGATCTTTATGTTATAGCGTCTCATCTTTTGAGTATAGCTTTTATTACACGCTGCCAATACGCGACCATTGTACAGGCAAGCATGCGACTATTTATTTTATTGCGCCACAAATCAGACGAAAGTCTGTCTCAACTTGAAACATAAATCTGCCGAGTAAGCTAATGACAGAGCCCATGGAGGGGATCTTGAAAACATTAAAAAAGCAGTATTTTAAAATTCGAATATTACTTATTTTGGCGACACATTTAGTCGCAACTCCGTTAATAGCAGGTGAGCGTTTTGAATTTTTCAACGGCGTTCGCTCACTTGGTATGGGGGGTGTTAGTGCAGCTGTTGTAAATGATGAAACGGCATTGCTCGCCAACCCAGCAGCTTTAGGTAAGCTAAGAAATTACTTTGTCACCGTTGCAGATCCAGAAGTTGATGTAAGTGCAGATGCTGAGCGTATCGTCGGCACAGGAATCTTAAAATTTTTAGATCCACAGCAAACTCTTGATGCTGTCGAAGCTTTTCCGGGCAAGCGTTTACATGAGCGGGTTCAGGTCTTCCCATCATTTGTCGTTACAAATTTTGGCATGGGTGTATTCGCAAAATATGTAACAGATGCTTCAGTAGACGCAACTTCAACCACTTTCACATATGATTACACCAATGATCTTGCATTTGTATTTGGTTTTAATTTCAGATTATTCGACGGCAAAATAAAATTAGGAGTTAACGGTCGTGCTGTGAATAGAGTTGAATCTCATCGCACAGATATTCCGGTTGCGACTAACGGGCTTACGCACACCACGGTAATCGGCTCAGGTACCATTGCCAATGAGGGATTAGGCGTTGCCTCAGATGTGGGTCTTATTCTGACTGGTCCGTGGGCTTTTCTGCCGACCATTGCCTTTGTTTATCATGATGTGGGTAACACAACGTACGATGTGAATAACGGTATGTTTTTAAGTACAACAGATCGACCAGATCCAACGCCAGCCACTCTTGATGTTGGACTTGGGATTTTTCCGATCACGGGTAAAGGTTCGCGTATCGCATTCTCACTTGAAATGGTGGATGTGCTAGATGCAAAAGAACCAGCAGATGAAGAGGCGTCAGATGAGGTTATGCGACGTCTTCACGGCGGCATTGAGTTTAACTTTAAAGATGTATTTTTTCTGCGTGGTGGGATGAATCAAGGTTACTGGACGGCGGGCATGGAGCTTTCGATGTACAATACGCAACTTCAGATTGCGACTTACGGCGAAGAAGTGGGTGATATTGTGCCCGCTGGATCAGCCGCAACTTATACAGCAGTGGAGGACAGACGTTATGTGGTTAAATTCGCATATAGATTTTAATTCTATAAAAAAATACGCACGTCTGTTTTTGACAACGGTGTTTTTTTTAAGTGCGACCAGTTGCGGAAACCAATTCACTGGTTTTGCAAATAGAAATACAGATCTGTCTCTACTGGCAAGTGCTGAAAAATCGCTTCGTGATGGTAACTATGCTGGAGCAATCAACTATTGCACATACATGAGTGCAGGATTTGGCTTAAGGCCAAAGGTTTCTGCAATTTGTGCCTCGGCTTATGCTGGACGAGCGGGCTTTAGCTTTATTGGTATGATAGATGATCTGGCTTTAGCGGGAGTCCCGGTGATGGAATCATTTTTAACTATCACCGCGAGTGCTCAGGATATTGCAGACGCAAACACGGCTATATCTATTGTGCGCGCGCAAGGGGCAGCAAGCGCAAGATCAAATGATCAAAATGCATTTATGGTTTTGCTAACATTGTGGCAAATCGCAATGATAGCAGATAATGTGGGTGATGCAGATTTAGATAGCCTGCTCGACGGTGGTGCAGATATGTGTACGGATGTCACCGCAGCTGGTTTTGATCAAGAATTGGCAACGGCATTCTGGGAGCTTTATCAAAGCGTCGTTGCATTACAGAGTATTACTTATTACGCCAATTTGAAGACAACTCTAGATGCGCTCGGAGTTTTGCTTGCGGCATTAGTCCCGTCTCAAGATTTTCGTGGGGCGGTAAGCCCAGATGCTTTCACTGTAGACGAGCAAAAAGGTGTGTTCACTTTATTAAAAGAAGGCGCAGCCATTGGGCTAGATCAGTGTACTGGCGGTCAAAGTATAGCGACATGCAGTTGTCCATAATTTAGTAAGGAGAGGTTTAAAATTAAAGCATTGTTATTAGTACTTTTAATTATGACTCTGACAAAAGCTCACGCTGGTGAGCTATTTGAAGTGCATAGCAATGCGCGCGCCATGGGAATGGGCGGAGCTTTTGCGGCTCTCGTAGAAGATGAAGAATCACTTTGGTACAACCCTGCGGGTATTGCTAAAAATGGCGGTATATTTTGGACTATTGCAGACCCAAAGGTTGGACTAACAGATCCAACTACAGCGCTTGGAATATTCTCTGATTTGGGTTCGCAGTCCACATTTGAAAGCGCACTGACAGATCTTGGTAATGCCCCCATCTGGATTGGAGCAAGCGCGAAAACTTCGCTTATTATGCCATTTTTTGCAGCTGCATATTTTTACGACGTAGATGTGAGTATGCTTTCTGAAAACCCAGTCAGTCCGTCGCTGACTACAAATTATATTATGGATACTGGTGTAGCTCTTGGCACAGGCTGGACGATGGGCGGAATGTTGCAGGTGGGGTTTGCTGCAAAATATATAACTCGAAGTGGTGTGCGCAAAGATTGGGGCACGCAGGAGATCGCTGATATTATAGCGGGAACAAGTTCGCCCGATGTTATTTTTGATAGCTTCACGCAGACGACTGGAGTGGGCTATGGGTTTGATTTCGGAATGAATATTATTGTGCCCACTATGGTGCAGCCAACGGTCTCTTTTGTTTGGAAGAATGTCGGGAACACAACATTTAGAGCGGGTCTCGGAGAGGAAGCTCCACCAACCGAAATGCAAGATATGCTTGTTGGGGCGTCACTGCTTATTGATTTGCCTCTGATTCAAATTGCACCAGCATTAGAAGTTCGACATCTCAATGATGGCGATGTGCAGATCGGAAATAAAATCCACATGGGTGTCGAAATGGGTCTGCCTCTTATTGATTTGAGGGCGGGTCTTTACCAAGGCTATTACACATATGGAGTCGGTCTGAATTTAGGAATTTTGAAGATTGATGCGGCATCTTGGGGAGTTGAGTTGGGAGGCTACCCAGGTCAATTTGAGAGTCGGCGTTATATGGTTCAGGCCTCTATCAATATTGGGTTTGACATGGGTTTTGGTACAGGTGGAAGTAATGGTAATAGTGCCAGTAGCTCCGGCGAAGGTGGCAAAAGCGGTTCTGGCGGAGGTTTATTTTCTGGCCGCCGCAAAATGAAACAGCGCAGGTAAAATAAGGCATAATTTTTTACTAATATGTGCGTTATGTGATGACGTATCTTCAGTAATTTGGCCAATTAGTTTACTGGATGTTAAAAATACTTGAATTGCGTGAGCGCGCAGACAAAATTAATCACATTGAAAAGTTGAAGCCCCTTGAGCAGACGTGGCTAGTTGCAGATTTAAATTCAAAAACATTATTTCAAACAATATTGTTAAAAAAACACAAGTGTCTAACAGAAAATTCTGTGTTGCGTGTTAGTGAGTTGTGGCAAAAGATTCTTCATCAATCTTTTCCAGAGATAGAAGTCGTCTCAGCCCATTTTGTTTCGGTGCTTCTTTCGGAGTGGCTGGCTAAACGTGATTTACCATGGGCACAGCATCCTGGAACTCCCAAAATACTGACCCAATACATAGCCCAGTTTTTACCAATTTTAGTCCGTCGAGATTTATCAGAGCAGATGCGAGATTGGTTGCGCGAAAACCCCGAAGCCTTAATGCGATGGGGGAACTGGTTTATTTTGGCAAAAGAAGCATGGGAATTTTTTTGCAAAGAAAAAATATTGGCGTCAACCTGGGTGAGCGCCTTTTTATCTGCTGAGGAGTGGCCGGGGCAGCTTTGGCATCAAGATATAATTGTAGACATTGGGGCAGACATTATAGGTGTAGAAATTGAATTATTTAGAAGATTGGCAAAAGACGTTGATGTGACAATTTATGCTCCTGAAAAAAAATGGTGCGATAAGTATAACAGTACTCTGTGGGCTTATGATATTTTATCAGAGCGCCCGCTAAACAGTAGTGTTCAACTTGAAGAGAGCATTTTCAGTAATGTCATAATCGGTCGATACACCACACAAATTGCTGAAGTAAAGTCTGCGGTAGCGCAAATTCGCAGTTGGTTGGAGCAAGGGGCAGAGCCTAAACAGCTGGCGATTCTAGCGGCTGACATCGAGCAGTATTGGCCATCTTTGCAAGCCTACTTGCAAAAAGAGGGCGTGCCCGTGGCTAAGGATGTTGTAATGAGGGCGGCCTCTGTGCCCGCGGTGGCTAAGTGGTTAGCTCGCATTAAAATCGAAAGCCATGAAATTGAAAGCGGAGACTTAGAAAGTAGTGTTTTTTGTAACAGTCAGCTGCCGCCAATTGAATATGAAAAATTTCAACAGCTTTATAATAAGATTTATGACGAAGACGACCTATCAAGAAATGAACATGTTCAAAAAATATTTCAATTTAAGTTCAAGAGTTCAGATCTCATATCACGAGAAGATTTTTTCGCTTGGGCAATTCAATTTTGGACTGAAGATTTAATAGGTATTGACAGAATCTCTGCAGAAATTCTTAAAGAGTGCCCGGTTCATGTTCGACTTGAGCTGCGATCATGGGTTTCATACATATCAGCTTTAGTGGCAAAAATTGAATTTAAAATTTCAGAAGGGCCAAGTCTTGGTGTAATTTGCTCCAACTTCGATACGGCACAAAATTTAGATTTTAAACATGTGGTTATGTTGGGTTTGAGTGAAAACGAACTTCAGTCACCATCAGAATTAAGCGTTACACGTTCTGATGTTGCTAAAATTGCGCAAGATCTTGGTGTTTATTTAGAATCTCCTGATCAGCGCTACAACGAGTTTCTAGCTGAGAAGATTGGTGCTGAAGTTCAAGGTGAACTAGTGCTGAGTTTTGCAGTAACTGATTTCTCAGGACAAGCTCAAGCGCCTTCTCTATTTTGGTTGAAGACGGCATTGTCAAACCAGATTGATATAGAACGCTACAACGTGCCAGCTTCGACCAGATGGGATGAAATTCAAAATTCAGATTTAGAAAAATCACATTTAGCTAAAATATTGCCATACATGAATGAAGATGTCGGAGTAAAAGAGAGAGAGAATTTTAAGTCTAGCAAGAAGTTGCGATTTTCAGCATCTCAGTTAGAAAAATACACCAAGTGCCCCTTTATTTTCTCAGCAGAAAAGATTTTTGGCTTAAGTGACCTGCCAGATGTAGATTTAGATGTTGATGCTATGACAAGCGGGCGACTTATGCATGCTGTTTTAGAGCAACTGCTGGCAGAGCCACTCAATCTGAGTCGGTCTGATTCAGACTTGATAGCTTTGATTGATCGAACAAAAGATAGTTTAGCTTTAATGATTGGCGAGACGCGTTTGTGGCCTGCTAAGCGTCAACATTATTTACGATTAGCTAAAAACTTTTTAGATTTTGAAAAATCATGGCGAGCTCAATACCCCAATACATACACAATAGGTAAAGAGCTCTTCTTGTCTGGGCAAATGCGTATCCGAGACGACCTTGAAATTGAAGTCAGTGGGCGAATTGATCGAGTCGATACATACTCTGCGGGCGATTCGGCACAGCCTCTTTATGTTGTGTTAGATTATAAATCTTCAGGTGCGGGACTTCATAATTATGGCAGCTGGTTGGGCAATGATGAGATTCAGTTAACATTTTATGTGATGGCCATTTCGCAAGGTCTAACGACCTTGCCACCTGGTGAAGTTATTGGAGCTTTTTATTATATTATTTCTAAGATGAATAGAGAGCGAGGCTTTCGGCGCGTAGACAAGCTGAATTTATTGTTTGGTGAGAATAGTAGAAATCGCACACAAATAACAGAAGAGAAATTACAAACACTTTTGGGCGAGGTTCAGGGGAAAATAGCCGAGATAGTAGAAAAAATTACTTTGGGTGCATTTCAGCCGGAGCCCAAAGACTCAAAAGATTGTAAGAGCTGCAGCTGGAGTACGCTATGTCGCGCACCACACTTGAATTAAAAAATGAAATTGTACGTGCAGGCGCGGGTGCTGGTAAAACCACTAAACTTACGGCAAAAGTTTTAGAAGTCGCCAGCCTTTTTTTTGAGCAACACAAGCGGGCGCCTAAAGTAGTAGTGACAACTTTTACTCGCAAGGCCACTGAAGAATTGCGTGAACGCCTTGTACGTGAAGCCTGCAAGCTGGGTAAGACGGAGCTTGTCGATTTTGTTACTTCACATGGCAACTTACACATTTCGACAATTCATGGCGTGCTTTCGTTATTCTTGCGTCGTTATGGTCATATAATAAATTTCGATACAGGGTTTACAATTTTGGAGCCGCAGGCGGCGAGTCGCCTTTCAAGAAAAATACTTCGTGATTTATTAATAAAGAATCTAGAATTTGAAGAGCTTCTCGAGCACTATACGTTTGACCAATTGACTCAGGTCATTCGGATGTTTTCAGATGCGTTGCACGAACGTGGAGAATTAACTCCATATTCAGAGTCTGATTTACTCGATCTCTTAGAGTTAGAAAAAGAGAGAATAGCTCAGAATCTCACTCATATTAG
>JAGRAK010000057.1 GCA_020434645.1 Bdellovibrionales bacterium
AGTCACTTATACTAAAAGAAATCATTCGTGAGCTACGACGTGAGTTTATGACTCTGGCCACATCAGCCATGGAGGCACGAGAGGCCGCCACCAGCGAAGAGGCTAAGGCTGAAAATAAATACGACACCCGTGGTCTTGAAGCCTCATATCTAGCTGGGGCGCAAGCTGAACGAGCCCGTGATGTTCGAAAAACACTCGACCAATTTCAACGCCTTGAAGTTAAAAAGTTTGACCCCGATACTCCAATTGGCGCTACAGCCCTTATTGAGACCCGATCTGGCGACAACCCACCCAAATGGTATTTTCTACTCGCCATGAAGGGCGGCATCACTGTCGAAGTCGGAGGTCAGTCAATTATGACGCTCTCTTTAGACTCGCCACTTGGCCAAGAGCTTAAATCTCGCCGCACCGGGGATATATTCAATTTTAAAGTGAAAAACGAAGATCGTGAATATGAGATTGTACAGGTACTTTAAAATAACTCTGTTTATATATAAATCTTAAAATTATCCATGATATCCAGTCGCCGAATATGATCTTTTTGACCATTGTAATATTGAATAAATCGACTAAACCCCGAGCTTTTTAAGAATTTAATTTCTAAATAGAGTTCTGTGCTGTCGTCTTGTCGAACTTCAGCCGTTTCTCCTAAAAAACCAGATAAAACTCGAATATAGTTATTTCGTGAACTCAACTCTCTAAAGCTGGAGCTCAATGTCAACCTTAACACTGGATCAACAGAACTGATGCTTATTATTTTATCTTCAGCGTATTCTATCATTACGAATTGAATTTTGCTTTTTGCCTGACTGCTAAACCCCCAGTAAACTTCAGTCCCATCGTCGATCAGCTCTTCTGGAAATTCAAAAATTTCGGTACCATAATAAACAAACTCCTCTTTATAAACAGAACCCATTTGAGGATGTCGGCGGTTATGGCGCTTTGCATGAGGTTGTTCGAAGTTCTTGCGAATGCTAATGGTTTTGAAATCTTTTGCTTGCAAAGTGCGCCCAAGAAAAGTCTCCATAGAGTTAGAGAGTAAATTGTCACAACTCTCAATTGCAAACGCAGGAGTACCCGAACAAAAAAACAAAGCCATCAATATGAAGCATAATTGCATGGTAAGGGCTTTTTGACTCATTTATAAAATCAATTATTTATTAAGACATTCGACTGTTGTGACAAGTTCAACAGAAAAATCCTCTGTAAATTCGAAACCATCAGGAAGATCCTCTTGTGTTATCTCTTGTGAAAGCATTGCCGAGAGAAAACTATCACTCACTAAACCGTAGTCTTGAAAAAAATCATCAGCTTGTGTTACAGCCAAAAGAGTCACCATCGCCGCACCTTTAGGTAAAACTGACTCGCCATCATTTTGATCTTCTTCAAGATAAACCTCTAAAGAACCAGCTTCTTTGCCTGCCTCATCATATAGGGGCATCTCAATTGCTGGCCCAGAACCCAACGGAGAAGTTTCTATAGCAGTCAATTTACTTTTTAAGGTCTGCACAGGGGTCGGCACGACATCATCCACTCCAAATGCCAAAATTTTTGTGGTTGCGAGACACTCATATTTTGTGCCAGCAAAAGCCGGCGCGCAAAAACCTATCAATAGACATAATGTTAAAACTTTCACTGGCAAACCTCCTGATTTTGAAAACTTATAACAGAGAGCACCTGAAAGTCCCAACCTATAATTATGCAATTGAATTAATTCTAAACACGAGGGGCTTCATTTAGCCCCCTGCCTGTCGCGAGTAGCTCCTGAGCCACCGCCTGAGCGGATTCATGATAAGTATACAAATCCGAGAGCTCTTGGCTGATCATGCCGCGAGCATGGAGTTCTTCAAAATACTCAAGTAAAGGCCGCCAGTAATCGACAAAGTTGTGAAATAAAATAGGCTTTTTGTGTTCATCTAACTGCTTAAGAGAAATCACTTCTGTAATTTCATCTATTGTACCCATACCCCCTGGCGCGGCAATCACCGCGTCAGCTAGAGAGAGCATCTTTTTCTTTCTATCAAGAAGGTCATTTACAATGATCAATTCAGAAAGACTCTCATGCACAATGCCGGGCTTATTTAAATACTCGGGGATCACGCCAACAACTTCTCCGCCTAGTTTTAATGCCGCATCAGCCAAGCGACCCATCAAACCCAAGCGAGCGCCTCCATAAATAATTTTAAAATTATTTTTAACGAGTTCTTCAGCGAGCAAAGTCATTTCAGAAAAATACAGCGGGCTAATCTTGTCTGAAGAACTGCAAAAAACGACAACTGACCGAACCATCTAAGTCATCTTCTCAGGTCGTACAACCTCATCAAATTTTTCTGCAGTCAGCAAACCGAGCTTGATCGCCTCTTCTTTTAAAGTTGTCCCGTTTTGATGTGCGGCTTTTGCAATCTTAGCCGCATTGTCGTAACCAATAATTGGGTTTAATGCCGTCACGAGCATCAATGAATTCTCAACATGCTTTTTAATGACGGGGATATTGGCCTCAATGCCAACAACGCAATGATCGGTAAAACTCTCACAGGCATCTGAAATCAAACGAATAGAATTTAAAACATTAAATACGATCATAGGCTTAAATACATTGAGCTCAAAATGCCCGGTTGCGCCACCCACCGCCACCGCCATGTCGTTACCAATCACTTGAGCCGACACCATCGTCATCGCCTCACATTGTGTTGGGTTCACCTTGCCTGGCATAATAGAGCTTCCAGGTTCATTTGCCGGCAGCATAAGCTCCCCAATACCAGAACGCGGACCACTGCCAAGCATACGAATGTCATTTGCTATTTTCATAAGCGAACAGGCCACAACTTTTAACTGACCTGAGATTTCAACCATCGCATCATGTGCTGCAAGCGCCTCAAATTTATTTTGAGCGGTTACAAAAGGGAGCCTAGTTTCTTCAGCAATCATTTTTGCTGACAGCACCGCAAACTCAGGATGCGTATTGAGACCGGTGCCAACAGCCGTACCACCAAGTGCCAATTGATAAACTCGCGGAAGAGTTGACTTCACTCGTTCAATACCATTTTCGATTTGCATCGCGTAACCTGAAAACTCCTGCCCAAGCGTTAGTGGTGTCGCATCCATAAAATGAGTGCGACCTATTTTAACTATTTTATTAAAGGCTTCACTTTTTACCTTTAAAGCTTTGGCAAGCTTCTCCATCATAGGCAGCAATCGAGCATTGATTTGCATACATACAGCTATATGCATGGCGGTTGGGAATGTATCATTTGAACTTTGCGCTTTATTGACATCATCATTTGGGTGAACGCCCTTATCGCCGAGCTTACCCCCCATCAGCACTGTTGCACGATTGGCGATGACTTCGTTTGAATTCATATTCGTCTGTGTGCCTGAACCTGTTTGCCAAACAACAAGCGGAAAATGCGCATCAAGCTCACCTGAAATCACCTCATCGGCTGCTTTTTGAATGGCTATAGATTTTTTCTCTTCTAGTAAACCCAACTTATGATTAGCTTTAGCCGCACATTTTTTAAGCACTCCGAGTGCGCAAATCATTTCTCTTGGAAATTTATCTCCACCAATTTTAAAATTTTCTATAGACCTCTGAGTCTGAGCGCCCCAATACATCTCCGCTGGAACCTGAATATCGCCCATGCTGTCTTTTTCAATACGAAATGCCATCAAAGACTCCCCTAATTATAAAAAATCAAGTATTGTAATCGTGGCTCACAGTATAAGAACGACAACCAAAGGGCGTCAACATGTCGAAGCAAGAAGATACAAACTATTGGCTAATGAAGTCCGAGCCAGATGTGTTTTCATTTGAAGACTTAATGGCAAAAAAAACAACATTTTGGGATGGCGTACGAAACTACATGGCACGAAACTATATGATGCGTGACATGAAGGTCGGCGATCTGGTTTTATTCTATCACTCAAATGCAAAGCCCTCAGGCATTGCCGGAATTGCCACAATCTCATCTGAGGCCCGACCCGATGCATCCTCATTTGATAAGAACTCAGATTATTATGATCAGAAATCAACTCCAGACAAACCCAGATGGTTTGCAGTAGATGTTAGTTTCTATAGAACGCTACCGTCATTTGTTTCACTTGATCAGGTCAAAAAGAACAAAAAACTCAAGAAGATGGTGCTTTTGAATAATAGTCGACTTTCAGTGCAACCCGTGACAAAAAATGAATTCGACTTGATTCTTGAAATGAGCCAATTAGGGGGAACGTAAATGAAAGAAGTCACCTTATACTCTGCTGACTGGTGCCCATACTGCAACCGAGCTAAAAAACTACTAGAAACAAAGGGCGTCGCGTACACTGAAATCAATGTCGATCAATTTCCCGGAAAGCGCGAAGAAATAGTAAATAAAACTGGTATGAAAACGATCCCTCAAATTTTTATCGGCGACCATTTTGTCGGCGGCTACAGCGAACTTTCAGCCATTGAAGCCAGTGGAGAATTGGACACCTTATTAAAGTCATAAACCCCACACCGCACAAAATTGGCATTCTTGGCGGAGGCCAACTGGCTCGAATGCTGACTATAGAGGGCTTTAAGATGGGGCATGAAATGCATGTTCTATCTTCATCAGCCGAAGACCCGGCCGCACAGGTCACGCGCTTCTGGCATGAAGGCGATATTAAAAATCCCACCGCGATTAAAGCTTTTTTAAAACAAGTGGATGTGACCACCATTGAGAGTGAATTCTTAGCTGAATCTATTTTAAAAGATCGCGAGATCATTTCAAATAGATCTTTATGCCCCAGCGCACAAGCTATTTCTATTTTTGCTGACCGCTTTGATCAAAAAAACTGGCTCGAAAAACATCGCATACCGACTTCTTCATTTTCAGGTCTTTTAACTAAAATTGAGGCATACGCATTTTTAAATTCAAAAAAAAACCGCGACTCAGTTGTTTTTAAAAAAAGACACTTCGGCTATGATGGGTTCGGCACTTTTATTGTGCACGGTCGAAAGAAAATTGAGGCATGGTTAAATAAGCATAGCCAAAATCTATCTCAATACATAATTGAAGACTTTATCAAGTTCAAACGTGAGCTAGCCATTCAAATAGCTATAAATGAAAAAAAGGAAGTTTGTTTTTTCCCGCTTGTTGAGTGGAAGGCTGAAAACTCAAAGTGCCTTTGGGTTAAGGGACCGGCCAAGGCGAAAAACTTAAATCCAATAGTTAAAAAAATCACTCACGGCCTTCAAGAGATGAACTATGTTGGGCTTATTGCGTTTGAGTTTTTTGATACTCCAAGTGGCTTAATAGTAAATGAGGTGGCTCCACGAGTCCACAACTCTGGCCACTATAGCCTTGAGGCTCTTGCTTTTAATCAGTTTCGCGCACACTTATGCGCCATCACCAATCAACCACTCCCTAAAAAACCAATCCCATTTAGCAAGGCTTTTGCTATGTACAACTTAATTGGTGAAACAAATAAAACTCCCATTTTGTCGAACTCAGAAAATGTCTCGCTTCACTGGTACGGCAAATCTGAGAATCGCACAGGACGAAAAATGGGACACTTAACAGCGCTTGGCACAACACCCGATCTAGCTTTAAAAAAGCTGCTCACGGCCAAGAAGGGGTTTAAATTATGAAGAGAAAAAAATCATCAGCCAAAGTCGCTATTATTATGGGGAGCAAAAATGACCTCCCCGTTATGAAAAACGCAATAGCCGCCCTAAAAGATTTAGAAATTCCTTATGAGGCGCATGTTGTCTCAGCCCACCGCACCCCAAAGTTTATGTATGATTTTGCAGAAAAAGCCCAGTCTCGCGGATTTCAAATCATTATTGCTGGAGCTGGCGGAGCCGCGCACCTCCCCGGAATGGTGGCCAGCCTCACTTCACTGCCCGTCATTGGAGTGCCTATTGCTGTAGGCAAATTAAACGGACTTGATGCTTTACTTTCAATTGCTCAAATGCCAAAAGGTGTTCCTGTTGCGACAGTGGCTGTCGACAACTCATACAATGCCGGTTTACTAGCCGCTCGCATACTCGGCATTCATGATGGCAAGGTGAGATCTGCAATTGATAAGGCCACTGCTAAAAAACGTAAGGCTGTATTGGGGCAGAAAATCTAAAGGGCTTAATATGAATTATTTTTTTACTATATTTATCGTTCAAATTATTGCGTTCTCTTCATATGGGGCGACTCCATCTGCTAGCCTTAAGGCATTTCAAAATATAAATTTATCTTTTGATGTATCTAAAACTCCAATTGTGAAAGATTTGTCTGCCGATTTATTTCTACAGTGCTCAACTACCACCTCAGAGTGGGGCGGCGAATCTAGTACGCAAATCCGTTATGCTGATTTAAATTACACCTCTCAGGCAACTCGAGAAGGAAACGGGCAACCTGCAATTTTACTCTCATTACTTCAAGATGCCGAAGTCAAAGCCCCTGCCAAACGAAAGCTCTTAGATAAAAACTTCTGCGAAGCGTACATACGGGTTAACGTTCTTATTACAAATGACCTAGGCGAAGATCAACAGACCTACTTCACTGGGCACGTCGGCAGAGTTCGCTCTAAAAAAAGCAATACCGATATGACTCGTGAATTACTACAAAATTTATCAGGAGCATTTTCAATTCAGTACGTCTACGCTGGAACCTCTGGCCCAAACACAAAAATCTACAGCATAGAATTAACCCAGAAAACTCATAACAAGCAGCTAAACTGGGGGCAAGCGCTCGGATTTTACACCACAAACCCTTGCTCCCAACTTATTTCAAATTCGATAAACTAAACTTTAGAACCACTCTTTTACTTTGTGAGACCAACTGCTCAACTTAGCCTCTGCCCTTTTAAGTAATGTGGGATCTTTTTTGTTCAGATTTTTTTCTATAACATCAATTTCATACCGAAGCGCCATAGCTTCACTTGCACTCTTAGATAAGGTCTTATCTTTTTCTAACTTTTTAATTTCAGACTTCGCCGTTTTCAGTGCATATCTAGCATTGTCATACTGCTCACTCGTCACAAAATCTCGAGCTAGCACCACATTCGACCAGACTGTCCACACTGGGTCTGTAACGACAGTTCTTGACTGGAGAGCATCATTATACACTCCTTGAAGAGCGACCCTCGCCTCGTGAAAACTGCCCTTTTGCACATCTGCTTCTGCGGCCTTAACAGCTGAGTCCACCGCTTTTAAATTAAGAGCCAGACTTGATCTAACTAAAGATATATTTTTAACTTTTATTTTTGGATTTTTTCGCCAACTATTTTTTTCGGCAAGCTGTCCCTCTAGGGATATATTATCTGAAACGGGCAGGTAATAATCACGTTCGACACCTTCGACTAAATATGTCGCTTTACCTATTTGAAAATCGAACATAGAAATCACCTCAGGGCTACTAGCCTCAAGAGAGCTGCATATTTTTTGAGCCTGAGTTAAATTAGCTGCCGCTTCTTTAGCAAGACCTAAATCAATAGCGAGTGCAGCAAGTGATAAATGCATCATGAGCGCATTAGTTGAATCAATCGTTTTTTCTTTCTCTTTATCTACACTTTGAATTTGTTTTGAAATTGGCAAGCCTTGAGTTGACGTAACGGGGCTCGCCACACCAATACTCAAGAAAGAAAACGTGACTAAGCAAAATGTTAGAGCCTTTAATACTGACTTCATAATATACTCCTTAGAAATGGGTTAAATACGAAATCCCTATAGGCTCGTGATAATTGAATCATGTGAGGTTAGAATGTAGATTTCTCCACATTCAAACTTTTCATGCGACTTGAGAACATATTTAAAGAATTATTTATAAATAAGAAATGGTTTGCGCTCTAAAAGCCAGCGCTTCTCATCTTTTACAAGATGCCGCTCAAGGTCACCCCATTTGGCAGAAGAATCATCAACCCACTCACGCAAAAATGAGCTGCCACTTAAAATGTCTATGGGCATTTTAATTTTTTCATACTCATAAGGTGGAGAAAGCCACATATCATAATCAGGATACAGCTGCCTGACAGCTTTAAAGGCTGATGCTACAATTCGATACGGCTTAAATGAATCATGCTTATAATTTTTTTGATCAATATGGATCTGAAAGCCTGAACAAAGTTTTTTAGTGTGCTTTTGAAATGTTGGTTCAAAAAAACAAGTTCTCAAACCCACATTTTTTAAATGCTGTGGGATCATTTTAGTCATTGCGCGTACGATCTTCTCGCCGTCGAAGCCTGGAGCCCCGAATAGCTCAAGAGGCCGGGTGGTGCCACGCCCCTCTGAAATTTTTGAACCTTCAATGAGCACTGTACCGGCATACATACGCGCCGTTGAAATATTGGGCATATTCGGGCTCGGGTTCACCCAAGACAACTCGCGCGCGTCCCAACCATAGCCAGGGGATTTTTTAATCTCATATCTCGTCATTGGCAGAACTTTTAATTGAATATCTAAATTTTTATGAGACTTATACCAGAGCGCCGCCTCACCCAAGGTCAGCCCATGGCGCATTACAATTTCAGCTCCACCGACAAACGAAAAAAAGTGAGGATCAAGATAACTGCCCTCAACTGGTCGCCCGGCTGGATTTGGACGATCAAGAACCCATACCTCTTTACCTATACGTGCGCAATCCTCCATGACATAGAACAATGTTGTGAGAAATGTATATATTCGGCAGCCTACATCTTGGAGATCAAATAATATAATATCAAAGTGCTCCAGCATTTTTGAAGTCGGCCGACGGACCTCTCCGTATAAACTAAAGATTGGAATTTTATATTTAGGATCTAAAAAATCCTCACTCTCAATCATATTGTCTTGTTTTTCACCCCTTAGCCCGTGTTGAGGACCAAAGGCGCAAGATAGCTGAATACCACCTTTTGATAGTGCATCCATCGTATGCACTAAATCTTTTGTAACCGAAGCCGGGTTGCCGACAACTGCCACGCGCTTTGATTTTAAATACTTTTTGTATTTTGCGTTTGCTAGTAGATTTTCTAAACCAAGTCTAACCATAAAATAAGGCTAATTCGAGAAATCAAATGTGGCAATCAAATAGGTCTACTTTCAATAATTAATCTTTTATTGAAAGTAGAAATAAAATGCTCTGACGCCAACTAAAATTATGGTGACAGCCAGTACACGAAGTATAGCCTCGGGATTCACTTTTTTTGAAAAACGGCCGCCGATTTGTGCTCCAAAAATCATCCCCATACCGAGATAGGCAACAAATGGTTGCGAAATATCAAGCGAGCCCTTGCTATAATGCTGCAGAACAGCTGCAAGAGATGTAATGGCCAAAATAAATTGTGACGTGGCTGTTGCCATTCGAATCGGAAAGTTC
>JAGRAK010000058.1 GCA_020434645.1 Bdellovibrionales bacterium
ATTCAACATTGCAGTTAAATTCACACTTGTCTTATCTGAACTCATATTGTCTGGTTCAAATGCAAGATATGGCGCCACGTAAAAGTCACGGAGTACAGCCACACCCACACCTAGAGATTGAGTCATAGGTTTAGAGTCAAATTTAAAATCTCGGCTCGCACGATTATGCTCATAACTTAAGATATTCAGAGTGGTGTATACATTCACGCGTTCAGAAACATTATATTGCAAACTTGGAGATATACCGATTGAGTAATCTCTTTGACGAGGTTTCAAGCTTGCATCATCCTTGTCAAATGCGGCCACTGCCGCCCGCAAACTCACTCCTGCACTAAATCGCGATTGCCCCATAGCGTTCATCGTACTAAGTGAATAACCCAAGACCCCTACTTGACCAATTACACGCTCATACTCTGTTGTGGCAATATAGAGTCGAAAACCTGAACTAAGCTCTATATCAGCCGCTGCAAATGTATCATTGTAACCAATTATGGGATCATTGAGTTCAAGTTGCTCACCTTCACGGCTGTGCAATGGACGCGCTCTATAGAATCCGGCACCAAAATATAAACTTTCATTTTTATTCATGCGGTAGCGAACACTCAAATCCCCTGTTGCAGAAACTGGGGGCGGATTCAAACTGTTTCCCACATTGGGGCGCCTGTCACTGCCCGGTTTTTCTAGAGAACCACCGGCATAATAAATAACTAAACTTGAACTAAACTTAGACTTAGCCCCACTAGCTGTTCGCAATTTAATATCTGAAACCTCAGCGTCGAGGTCGCTGACTTTCATCTTTGTAGCTTTCACTTCTAAACCACTCACAGAGGATACCGTCGCTGCAAAAAGCGCAGGAGTAAAAAATGAAAACAGCAGAACCAATGAAAACTTCATACTTATTTTATCCTCTCAATTTCATGTATAGGACATCGCTCTGTAATACGTCGACCAAAATTCGCCATAACCAAAATATCATCTCCTCGACATACTTTCGAAGCACCCTCAGGCCACGTTTTAAACTCAATTCTCTCAGCCCATCTTAAACTGGCACAACCGAATGTGGTGAGTTCATAAATTTTCTTTGAGGAGACCTGCACCTGCACAACATCTCGACGAGCATAGCGCCAGTCCTTTATGGAACTAATTTTTACGCACTCACCAGCTTGCGCCGCACTTGAAAACCCAACCAAAACAAAAATAGCGAAAACTAATTTTCTCATGTATCCCCCCCATTAAAAAAACAACTTACCCTACCAGCACGTTTACAGAAGCATTATGACTAATGCGCAGCGTTACGCACTCTATGCAACTTAGGTGAACCATTGCTAACCTATTGATGTTGTTCAGAACACATATATTCTGCAACACCATTAGAGGGTCACGACTATGAAAAATTTAATACTAATGGCACTTTTGCCACTATTACTTGTCGCTTGCGGAGTATCGGCTGTTGAAACGCCGCAAGTTCCGAATCCAGCCATAGGGAAGCTGGTGGGGCAAGAGTACTACTTAAGCGAGGTGGTCTACCCGGGCGGTACATCATTTGAACCAAAGCCAAATGATTTCACATTTACAATTAAAAGCCCCACCCAAATGTTCGGCCGCACCCAGTGCTATCAGTTTGAGGCCGAAACTCTTTGGGGTGAAAGCGGCACGCTCACTTTGAGCAATAATAAAAAACGCGCTGAAAAGTGCGATACCGCTCTGATAACCTTTGAAGATGAAATGGAATATATAATTGCTGGTCGGTACATAGTTCTGCGTTCAAAAAAGAGCACTTGGCGTACGGCTACATTTGAGTTGGTTGGCGAATGATTAATGCATTAATTGGTGGATTTTTAATAGGGCTCGCCGCCACATTATTTTTGTGGCTGAATGGTCGCGTGACCGGGATTAGTGGCATCATCAACCGACTTTTGCCGCTCCCTAAAGGGGATACCGCTTGGCGCGTAGCTTTTGTTGCGGGGCTCGTACTTGTTGGTGCCATAGCCCACATTTTAAATTTATTTCACTACACACCCATTGCTACAAATAAAATGACCTTTATAATCTCTGGGCTTCTCGTTGGTCTTGGTACGAGCATTGGCAATGGCTGCACCAGCGGGCATGGCGTTTGTGGCATCTCTCGGTTTTCAAAAAGATCAATTGTTGCCACAGCCATTTTTATGGCTGTCGCGGCACTTACTGTTTTCGCTATTCGCCATATCCTAAAGGTTTCAATATGAAAAATGCGAACTCAATTAAAATTGCGACATCATTTGTAGTCGGGGCTTTGTTCGCCGCTGGCTTAATCATTTCAGGGATGACAGACCCCACTGTCATTGCAGGTTTTTTTGATTTCGCCGGCAACTGGATGCCGGCTCTACTTTTTGTTATGGTCGGCGCTGTCGCCATTCATGCCCCGCTCACCTATTTCATTACTAAAAAATCACACCCCTTATTTGATAAAAAGTTTTATCTGTCCGATCGGCTTGATATTGATGCACCACTTGTTATTGGCGCCATATTTTTTGGCCTCGGTTGGGGCATCGCTGGGTATTGCCCAGGGCCGGCCATTGTCACATTAGGCACCGGTTCACTAGATGCAATTTTATTTTGCGGATCTATGCTCGTCGGCATGCACATTAGTACGCGCATCCGCTTTGCTAAGAAGTAAATTGATTTTTTGATTAAATAATTTCACATTTATAAATTATCACGTCACACTTCAAAATCAGGTATACTTGAAAATGCTATTCGAGTCGGCGCAGACTCTAATGTTTCGTGAACACTCCCCAAGTAAATAGTGTGCTTGCCATAACGTGAATTTAAAGAATCCATCGTGCGACTTAAAAGTATTCTTTTATTATTTTCAAAAAATGAAAAAGTTCGTTCGTTGTCGTGCACGAGTCGAGTTAAATTCACTGAAATCTTAAGCGGAGCCCCTGGCTTAAAACTTGACCAAATTTGATCAAAGGCATCTTGCAAGGTGAAGGTGTCTTGACACTCGAGCATCTTCACTTCATCTGACCAGTAGGTTTTATCTGTGTACTTTACTGTGACACTTAAGTGCCGAACCCAAGAATTAATTTTTCTAAGCCGTGCGGCTGCCTTATTTAACAGCCGCTGCCCAATCAAATAAGCCCCCTCTGCATTTCTATACTTTGGTGGCAGAACATGTTCATGTCCTATAGATTGATTTTCATTGTAACTGAGTTCAAGATCATGACCGCGTATCCATTTATAAAAACACTCTCCACCCACACCTCCCCAAATACTGCGCATAGTATTCACATCCAGCTCATAGAGACGCTCTATTGTATGAACTCCCGCAAGATTCAGGCGCTCCTCCATACGAGCCCCGATGCCAATAAGATCACGCAACTTCAATGAGTATAATTTGTGCGGTATATCTTCTGGCATAATGGTTACAAGGCCATTTGGCTTTTGCATATCGGTGGCCACTTTAGCTAAAAAACGATTGGGCGCAAGACCGATAGAGCAGCTGAAACTCTCACCTACATTTTTATAAATTTTATTTTTAATTTCTTGCGCGAGAGCTTTGGCATTATCTAAATTTTTATCTCGACCACCAAGAGCACAGGCCACTTCATCAATTGATGTCACAGCCGTTATGGGGTGACACGACTCAATTGCTGTCACAATTTTTTGATGATATTGAATGTACTGATCATGATTACCGCTGATCAGTATAAGCCCAGGACACATGCGCTTAGCATCGCCCACGCGTGTACCAGTTTTAATACCATACTTTTTAGCTGGGTAACTGGCTGCGATCACACATGTCGAATCTGATAGCATGGGTACAACAGCAAGAGGCTTGCCCCGATATTTCGGGTTGAGATGCTCCTCGACCGAAGCAAAATAAGAATTTAAATCAACGTATAACCAGTTCACTTGAGACGCCATAAAACCTCACATGGGCGTCTCAACCCCAAAAGACAACTACAGTATGTCAGATTATTTTTCTATATGAAAATCTTTTTTAGTGCCTTAGTCAGTTCGCTGCCATACATGGTGGCATAAATACTATCAATTTTGAGACGCACACGATCAAAATCAACAACTCCATCTTCAGGCAATACATCAAATAAATCATGCGCCAAAACACTGGCCAAGGACACGACTTTGGCCGGGAGATAAATTCTCTCTCCACGCAAATGGGCTGGAAAGCCTTGTCCATTTGGTATTTCATGATGCTCTTGCACTATACGAAGCACATCGGCTGTAATAACCGGAAAGTTATTCAGTATAGCCACGCCCCTAGCGGGATGCGTTTCATAAAGCTCTATTTCTTTTGCCGTCATATCAATTCGATGCTTGGTTAAAAGTTCGGGCGGCAATTCTTTCATCCCGATATCGTGAAAAAATGCACCTATAGTGAGTGGAGAAATGACTTTCGGCGATGTCCAACCCAACTGCTTGGCAATTAAGTTCGACATAATCACAGTGCCCAGTGAATGACGGGCGAAATGCTCGCCCAAATCAACCACTGCGCCCATCGCCTTTAATAAATCGGAGTTTGCACTAAGAGACGTTGCAAGCTCATTTGAAATAATTAATGCACGCCCCAGAGCCTCTTCAGTGAAGGGTAATTTGGCTAATTCTTCATATACAGTTTCAGCAATACTTAGAAATTTAGCAGTCTTTATATCAACCGGAATATTTTCCATCCCGCTAATCACTTGAGCCCCGCGAATGAGTTCAGTTGACACAAGCGCCAAGTCTTCACGATGCACATAAAAATATCGAACGTCTTTGCTACCAAAACGATCAAGCTGATCCTTATCAATCGCCCCGCCCTTGTGGGCAACCTTTAACATTTTACCGCTTGGCATTTTTAGAAATAAATCAGATAGAGAAGATTTTCTTTGGATAAGCGTGGCCATAGGTACCGCAACGTAGCCGCCAATACCGTCAGCTGAATCACTTAGCTGATCAAGATCGTCTAATTTTCGAGCCGCGCTATCGGACACACATACATCCAGTCAAATTGTTAAAACAATCTTTAATACTAATCGGCACATTCACGTCTTGCGTTAAGTTATGTCGAGATTTTTGTGACCCAAAATGAGAATTTCGAAAGAAATTAACATTTGTATGTTTTATTTTGAGACACACTAGACTGTTTCTACTTGGTCTTGCACAATGCTCTGTATGTTCAATTGCCCCCTTTGCCAGTGCTCAACAACTCAGCCATATTGCATTTCTGATATTCAGCGCTCATATTTTATATGTAAAACCTGCTCACTAGTATTTGCAGAGCCCCACACTGCCCTTACCCCTCAAGATGAAAAATCAAGATACAACCTTCATCAAAATAACTTAGAAGAAAAAGGCTATCGTGAGTATCTGAAAAAAATGTGGGTGCCGCTATATTCACATCTTAAAAAACTTCAAACAAAACTCGGTCGCCCACTGGTTGGTCTCGATTTCGGTTGCGGTCCAACCCAAGCTTTTCAGCAGTTTGCTCTTGAATTGGGCATTCATGTTGAAAGCTATGATCCATATTTTTTTGCCGAACAAAGTGTGCTTGAGAAAAAATATGATTTTATTTGGTGCTCTGAAGCTTTCGAGCATTTCAATGAGCCGGCTGGCACTATATCGCAGATTATTCAACTTTTGCGCACTGACGGCATTCTCGCTATTCGCACAGAGCTGTACCCACAAGCAGACCAATTTGCTAATTGGTACTATCAACGCGACCCCACTCATGTTTCATTTTACAATGAATCCACCATGAACTGGATCGCCCTCAACTGGCGCCTAAAACTTCATCTTGAGTCGAACAAAGTCTGCTTTTTTAATAAATGACTCAATACTAAGCACCCTCAACGGCCTTGAGAATGCTAGCTCCTCATCTTAGACGCCAACAAATAACCCAAAAACGCCGACAAACCAGCTGTCACACCCATAAATACCCACGGGTTTTCATGTGCTGACTCATCAACTCGCTGCGCGGCCTGTCTTGCTAGCTCAGCCGCACGCTCACTTGCCCGACTCGCCGATTCAACTGCCGAACTCTTTATTTCAGAAACTGCATCTTGAACCTTTGGTGTCGTCCGCGTGAGTAGCCGTCTCACCCTTTGATAATCGTGATCCACCATCTCGCGAATCTCATCAGCGCTTTCATCCGCAGCTGCGTCTAAAACTTCGAGCGCGTGCCCGATTGAATTCATTCTTTCTCTTTTTATTTGGCTCATAGTTTCTGCTGCCATAAAATCTTCCTTTCACCTTAAACATACGTCTTCAATTACGAAACTTTACTCAAACTTTTCTACACATATTTATGTTCTGCAATTTTAACACCGACGCCGATTACGCCTGGGCACAGTACAGAATTGAGTTGAAACACAAGAGTCGCCATAATGGCACGTCAAGAGAGTCGTTCTGTCGAGCTCAGAACTCAGACTCGCCTCTGATTTTTTATTATATTTTAAAGAAATCCAGGCGAAAGCTTGAACCACTTCGTCACGAGTAATGCAGATTCACTCTTGATGTGAATCAACACAAACTTAAATTCACATCAAAATTGTCGATATTGGCAATTTAAATTTTTACTTAATTTACCTAAGGAAACCTGAACTTGAAACCAGTTCTCACCATCCGAAGTAAAAGTCAATTTCGCCCCGGCCTTATCAGCGTACGGTGATTTTTTAAAATGAACGCCATTCCATGGATATACTTTGGCAAGTTCATTCACCGCATCCATCGTAAACGAGAGACTTAAATATTTATTGCGATCTATACTGAATTCATTGAATGTGGTCGAGTTCAGCTGCTTCATCGATTTTTTATCAATACCAAAAGTAAGTAGATCCCCAGTGCAATTGAATATCTCACCTGCCCAGGCTGAGCTGCGAAAAGCTAAAGCTAATAATATCCAAAAAACTACGGGTCTCATTGATATCTGATCGGTATTATTTTTGAGATTTCGCATAGAACCTAAGTCTAGTAATTAATATTTCGCACTATAGTCATCGTTAGGTATTTCCGAATAATAATCTATAGTGAAACGTTCAAAATTTAATCTAATTTTACTTGGTTTGCTGACATCTTTAGCCAAGCCCTCTTTCGCGCAAATTTCGGGAGGCTACTCTGGTGGCTATCCCACAGGTTATGGATATCATGAATATCCAGGTAGCGGCGGGTTTGGCGGCAGTTCAAATCCCTCTTCGAACGATACAACAACTGATACAAATTTCACCTATTATCCAAGCCTTAGTCAAAATTTTCAGTACTATTCAAGTATGGTGCCACCAAGTGGTTATGAGCCGGCAAAATCAAGCACCAGCAATATGGGTAAAAAATTGCGATCAATACTAAAAAAACTACCCAATGGGCCAATCAAAAATGGCCTAGATAAGTATTTGAATGTGATTTCGCCCGAGCTTTACAAAAGTGATGGAGAGGTCGGTGGACAAAATATTGGCATAGCCACTCACCTTACCTCTTCATTTCGAAAAGGTGACTGTTTGCAATCTGTAGCCAAGTCCTTTTATAAGGAAGTCGAAAAATTAAATTCTACTCATACTAAAAAACTATATACCAAGAAAACCGAAAATTCAGATTCAGATATATTTAATAAACTTGGCTCACTTGACAATCGTAGCTCTCTAGCAGACACGGCTGGCGAAGGAGAAAACAAAGATCTACAAAAAGGCTGGCTCTGGCAAGCCGCAATGAAACATGCTAAAAACAATCCCAATTTGGCCATATCCTTAATTGCCATGTGTGGACATGACGATATTTCCCAAGGCGAATATATTTGGTTTGATGATTCAAAAGTCATTTGGCCTCAACTCCAATATCAAAGAAATAAAAAAAACAATATCGTGAGAGAACTGCAAAATAAAGTAGCCAATATGCGAAGTGATGATCCTAATTTTCATTCAATGGCGGCTATATTACAAAATCTTACCGAAGAAAACACGCGTATGAAAAGCGAAACAGGGCTCGCGCGAAATATGGCTTGCCCCGTAAATGACTCTATCATGTATATCCCTGAAAGCTTGGGTGCTGGTGCTGACATCTCGGATGAGCTCAAATTTAAAATAGCAAAAATACAATCCCCTACAAAGGGGCCACAGCTATTACCCGCAAAATACTACCACGTCTATGGTTCTGCCTTTATGGCCTGCCAACTGATACAAGGAGGAATAAAAGCTGAACAAGCTGTTATTCTGCAAAAACAAGCCGCAAGATACTACCGTGGGGTTCGTATGTGCGAACTCGCCCGTGGCTACGAGTCTCAACGCGCCCAAATCATGACCTTGTACAATGATTACAAAAAAGATTTTTTTAAAACCACTAGAGACAATGGCTGGACAAACCGAAATTCAACACAGACAAGGCGAAAAACTCAAATTAAAAAGCGCCCACTGACTATTGATGAATTTTTATTTCAAAAAATGAAGACAATTATGCAATCTGAAAGATGCATCCGGCCAAAACTCAGATATTCAAGTTATTTTGGTCAGCAGTCTGAATCAGATTATGAAAAAAATCAAAAAGAGGTGAGTGAATATAATAATTGGTATAAAATTAATGGTCAATTTTGCGGAGAATTGAGTTCAATTATTGGCTTGCCAAGTGAACTTGAAGCCTCAGATTTGCCCATGTTACGCGAAAAAATTTCTATTGCCTTGGAAAAAATGAATGCGGCTGACTTATACCAAAAATGGTACCTCGGCGGCGGCAAAATTTTAGGACAAGATATTCCTTGCACAGACATTCGTATGTTCGGTCCTAAATCTCTAACTGACCAAACCAAAGGAAAAAGAAAACCCCTTTCTGGATCATGCTTACCAAATTTTTCATCTGCAGCATGCACAAATGCAAAACAACGGCTGGCAACCTGGGATGTCGATTTTGAGTGGACAATAGCACAACACGAAGCTGGCGCCAAATTTGCCGGGGAAAATTGCAAACCCAACAAAGAAAATCTCACCCTCAATGATATGGCCTGCAGGGCTAAAAATGCTGAAAAAATTTCGACTAAAAACAGCAATAGCTCAGAAACAAAGTAAGGCTCTGCACGGTTGATGATCGAACGCTGTAATTATGAGTTCGACACAATTTAATTAATGGGCTTATAATAAAATTGATATTTAATTTA